>DDPL01000008.1 GCA_002342175.1 Legionellales bacterium UBA2469
GCTTTATTCGTGATAAACTTTTTCAAAATCAACATGGCGCCTTTCGCGCCCAAGATGACCACCCCCAGAAACACCAATGTCATCAAATCACTGTTTAACATACACCTATCCTTGTGTAATAGAAACTATCTTTTAAGATTAACCAATTCGAGAAGATGATGCAACTGATGGTTTACATTTGTCCATCAAATACAAAGTTAATAGCGTTAACAGGGTCGCAATGAACATGGAAACCAACAATAACGTAAATACGGCACCAATGGGCGAAAAGGATAAAGCGGCCGCAGTCACTGCAACCAGTTCAGGCGAACTACCCACAATAAGAGCCCCCAAAATCAAACCGCCTAAGCATCCATTTAAAGCATATCCAGGATATGCAGATGAAGGTTTTCGATTCCCAAGCTTTGTTCGTCGGCGAGAGAAGTTGCGGTTCTGTTGTTGACTATTGTTATTAGCAACATCTTCATGCTTGCGAATAGTAACTTTAGGCCGAAGTTCAGCAACTTGTCGTTGAAATTCCTGATTGTCACGTATCTCTCGTATCGTTTGAGCTCTAAGTTGGTCTTTTTGCTCGTCAATTTGGTTATAAAAATGACGTTTGTTCTCCTCAGTAAGGTTAACATCAAACTTCAATCGACAACGCTGCAATTCTAAACGTAAATATTGTTCATCATACGGTTGACGATCTGGAACTTCTCCGTACCGCGCCATGTACAGATCTAATGCAGCATGAGCACCATGTAATGCTAATAAATCACTGTATTGTTGTTTTACAGCATTACAATCATCTACACCTAATGCTTCTATTTGGTGTGCATCAAGCTGATTAAACAATCCATTCAAATCTAAATTTGGCTCTTTTTCTACCAAATAATCGCGATTTTGAGCATTCAATTTTTGGCGTTCCTTCACTAATTGGTTTCTTTTATCGGCGATATAACCGATATTCACTTCTTGGTGATGAACATCGACCGGTGCCTGCACTTCCAATGCGTTTTGTTTGGGCAAATAAAGTGTCCAATGTGCATTTCCTTCGTTATTTAGCCTAACGCCCATCTCATTCAATCCTAAGTTACTTGCAGGCGAAGGTTGTCCATTAGTTAAAATTTGAATCGGTATAACCAAGCAATCTGCCAGTGTTACCAAGCATTTTTCAGTTGCCCATGCATGGGAACCGTAATTTTGAGATCCGACATAGTGGTGCTCATAAGCAGCAATGACTCGCTCTCTAAAGCGTATAAAAGATGCTGCAATAAACTCATGATGAACAATCTTTTGATACTTCGGATTATGAGGATATTTTAATTGTTCCAAACGTTCATCAATTGCCAAAGCGATTTCTTTGACCGGTTGAGATGTCTGTTGGCAGAGCGGATTCGCAAGAATATCCTGATGTATCATCTGAGCACCAGGATGAACCTGCTCGACCAAAAATTGAAACTGAGCAAAAGCCGCGTCGTCTCTTGGGACCATTTGTTCAACGCGTTCTGGAATACTTAAAATATACTTATTGGCCAAAATTTTACGCAATGATTTTTGTAACCGATACATCAGCTCCTGGTTTTGAGTTTTATCTAAAATTTGGATTTCCGGCGTGAGTGCCGTATCAATATCTGCTATGGCCGCTGGATCGAGTCTTTTCCAATTTGCAATGGTTTCTTGCATACGCGCTGATGTTTCGGGGGACTTTGCCAAATGGATAATACCCATCATTAAGGCATAATATCCACAATCCCCACCACCTGGATTATCAATTCGATCAAAAACAGTTGGTTTTATCTTAAAAAGGTTAAACATTCTTAATTCCGCACGCCAAAGCAAAAGACTTGGAATATTATAACACATTATTCTCAATTAGAGAACATTTTTATTTGCGCAAATATCACAAAAAAATTATGATATAATTAATATGCAACAACGAACGAAGGATTGGTTTTGAAATATTTTTTATGGTTAATTACCATCATCAGCCCATTATCATTTGCAGGGCACCCCGATTTAACTTATGAGTACACGATTCCCTACAATGGTGGAGGGCAATTGATCGTTATTAATCATACCAATAGCCCTATTAGCATAAGCTCATTTTCATTCAAAACCAACGCCAAGATATTAGAAACACCTTGGGGAAGTCTATGGAATTGGCAATCAACCCTCGATGTAAAACCCGGGACCAATCAACTTGAATATCAATACGTTATTTATGAAAATCCTGCGGTGACCATTCCAGCGGCAGGAACTGCGATTTTATCTTATAACATCGACCCATCCAGCATCCTAGGTCCTTATCAAGTTGCCATGGAACCCAACTCAATGAGTGTAAAAATACTAAACACAACACAGAATACCTTGGTTCCCATTGAGGGATTATGTCAAAATCAAACATGTCTTGATCCGGGACATGGTCATCGTATTATGGGGTATTTGACCAGCTGGTCTTATTGGCACGTCCCTAAATTCAGCGCAAAACAAATGCCTTGGAACAAAATCAACATGGTATCTTATGCCCATTTTATTTTCGATAACAGTGGCAATATCAGTTTATATGATGCAGATGCCGATAGTGCAAATATTCCCGTCATATCCCAGGCACGACGCAAATATCCTTATCTTCAGGCTCTCATGTCATTTGGTGGCTGGTCTTGGTCTAACACTCCGCCAAATTGGCATTGTGCCATTGGCGAGAGCCCTAATGGTCCCGCAGCCTGTTTTCAACAGATGGCTGCCAACCCGCAAGCGGTAAAAAGCTTTGTCAAGAATGCCGTCATAGGTATGCGCGAAATAAATTTTAGTGGCATCGACATCGATTGGGAGTTTCCTAGCACGCCTGAGGATATCCATCACTATATAAACCTCCTCCAGGAATTACGATTGGCACTGGATACGCAAGGCGAACAAGATGGTGTTCACTACCAATTAACGATTGCGGTAAGCGGTGGTGCAGATAAAATCAAAAACTTAAGCCCGGAGCAATGGCAAACCTTGAATCAGATTGTCGACCAAATTGATGTGATGACCTATGACTTCCATGGCGCCTTTGATCAAGGCTATACGGGCAGCAATTTTCAGTCTGCTATGGCGCTTGATCCACAATGGGACCCTAGTTTTAGTTCACCAATTCTAGGTCAGTATAATGTCAACGATGCATTAAATAATTATCTTAAAATGGGTGTTTCACCAAAAAAACTGGTTATCGGGATCCCTTTATACGGGCGCATGGTATCGATATCATCCGCCGGGGAGCACAAAGGCCTTTACCAACCCATCACTGGCACGCCCCAAGGCGAATGGGACAATATTCAATCAGGGTTTACAGGTTTACTTGACTACAGCTGTATCATCGATGACAAACACTGTGGTAATCAATTTAAGCGTCCCCCATTAACTTTCATGCAACCATTAAGAAATAATGAAGGTTATTATGCCAGAACACCTTGGGGATATTCGGAAAACCTATTTTTAACCTTTGATGATGCGACATCTGCAGCTTACAAATCCAATTGGGTAAAAAACAAAGGACTTTTGGGCGTCATGCTTTGGGATTGTTCAGGTGATATCGACACCAATGACAAACGCTCCATCATTGGTGCGATTTCAGCAGCCTATTCGGAACGTCCCCGAATGTGATGCATTATACTGCTCCAAATATCGCCCAATACACGCCCGTACCAAGGAATTGATTGTTACAATTCTTTCGATGATATCCTCTCGATTCGCCTCTAGCAGATTATCGATAGCATTGGGGTTATCAGGCGAATCAGGGAGTTTGATTTCCTTATGCATTAAATGTGCAACCGTTATTTTTTGTAAATTTTCATCATGTTCTAGAATCGTTTTTAAACTTTCACATCCGTATTGCGATTCGGTTAACCAAAATAATGGATATGTTTTTTGTTGATTAATTTTATTTTCTTGAATAATTGCATCTTTCATCAATAGGTCATCCATCAAATTAGATTCTTGAATCATCGTGCAAAACATGGAGTCCAAACTCATTTGTCGGCAGAGATAAAAAAATAAACTTGTTGTTTCATGGGGCTGTGGTTGAACAAGTGAAACCAAATCCGCCATTTTAATTTGAGAAAATAATTCAAATTTATTTTGTAAGATATTCCAGAGCAAATTCATTCCATGTTCACAACGAGCGAGCCAGTAAATGGGCGAACTGTTTTTAAGCGGCGATATAATGCTACAGTCAAATCGTTGAAATAAATGTTCATAAGTCATCGCATCAAAAATATCTTGCCGAAGCTCTATTAAGTTTTCTAATAATGCCTTACTGAAGGGTGATTTCATACATAGTGCATGAAATGGAGAGTCTCCCGAATGCCAATTGGCCAATGACAATCGAAAAAAAGCATCCGCTGAGATGATTTGAGGATTAACTTGTACCCACTCATTTAATAGCACCACACCATGTCGTTCAAAACATAAGTTGTACAACACTGATGTATTTTGTACATCATCAAAAACATCATCTATCGACTGGCATAAATCATGCGTGGTTAATGTATGCATGATATGTGGTGACATGTTCAAAATTCGTCGAAGCGTCATAACACCTTCTTTGGTACGACTCAATTGAAATAAAGCCGATAAATCATATCGGCCCTGTGGATGGGCTAAAAGCACTTCCGGTGTGATGGCAAGCAGTTTTAGCGGTTGGCGTGCGAACAATTCCAATAAGAAGACTTCTTTATGACACATCCAAGAAAAAGTTGATTGACCATTTTCAAGGGGTTTGATTAAATCATCCCTATCCATCAATTGCCGCTCTGAAACATAAAATTCCCAGGCTTTATCATAATCAGCCCCCAAATAATCGGTCAGGAATTTTTTTTCTTCAATGGATAATTGCAATACATTTTCATTTTTAACTGCAGATTTAAAAAAACCTTGTGAACTCGGTGTTGATGCATCACTGCATTTCGAACATAGCGCTTGAAATTCTCGGAGACGGTAATTTAGATTTGTTTTAGCCATCCGCCATGCCTCATCTAATAATCCCTCTCTCAACAAATCTTCAATCCGACGTTGCCAATTGACAGGTGTTGAACGATCAACTTTCATTTCTATAGGTGCGGCTTTATGTTGAAAATCAATCGTTTTTGGTCGCAAAAAATCACAAATGTAATGATGAACATGTCGCTTATTTTCGATGACGATAAGGGTGTCAGTTGCCCGTGTTGCCGTAATAAAAAATTGGTTACAAATGGGCGCTAGTTCATCTTGTTCTTCACCTCGTATGGCGCGCCCGATTTTTTCGGGACTATGAATTTCTTTTCGCCCTCTTAAACTCTGATGGATTGGGAAAAAAGCTTCTTGCTCAAGCAAGCGATAAGCAATCACACGTGGAAATTCCAGTCCCTTAATTTGTTCTGCCGTCAACACCATATTGGAAGGGAAATGGGATTGCGCTTCCTCAAGTAACTGTAATGAAGTGACCACAACGGTATCAGCATCGCCATCAATAGAGGCTTTTATTTGATGCAAGGATTCAACAACATTATCCATCCAAATAAATTGTCCTTCATGCGGTTCGGTATTTTCAGGAATATAACAATAACCATCTTTTTCTAAAACACCGCCCGTTACCGCATATTTTAAATTGAGCACCTGATTGGCAAATTCAATAACTTTCTGAGGGCAACGCTTGGTTTCCATCAGTTCATGGCAATCTATATGTTCCACGCCCAATAATTGTTTGACCATATGCACTTTAGAGACACTATCGTGCAAACTTTGATGAGAGTCCATAAAACAAGTGACCTGTTTGTTTTGTGCAAGGCTGACTATATTTTTTAATTGCAGTGGTGATAAATCTTGTGCTTCATCAATGATGACATGATCATAAATATTCATGGCTCCTGTGTAATCATGGAAGCTCATATCCGTGAGGTGGTGCATTTGCAGATATGCCATATAATCTTGATAAATCGTCCAAAGCAATTCAGAAGCCGTTTCTAACCGAAACAAAGTGTGACGTTGCGTTCGATAGAGATACTCCTCTTGTGTAAAACCGCTCATCATTCGCATTTCTTGATACATCAATTCTTGCAACGTTGCATGGTGATTTTTTGGCTTTAGTTGAATGGTTATTTCCGGATTACAATACTTAAGAAACCATCGGTAAAAGTCTTTCTTGTCAACCGTTTGACTAGAAATCTCAAAAAGCCGTTGATAATGTTGGAACGAAAGTTTTGATTCATGTTCAGGTTGATACTCTAGTGAATCGCGCCAAATGCTATACATATTTGCAGCCAAGCGTGGTGACTGTACCACATATAAAATCTTTTGTACTTCAGTGGATTCATACAGTTTTTTTAACATCCATGACATTGCAACCAAACTTTTTCCTGAACCGGGCATCCCCGTTACCAATTTACGAAGTCCTGATTGCAACACCTGTGCTTGTGTCGAATTGAGACACATGTATTGTTGATTGTAATAAGTTAATTCTTCGACAGGGTGAGGCGCCTCTTCCAGTTGCTCAAATCCAATTACAGGAACATCAATCTGCTGAGAGATAAAATCCCAATCGTCTTCGAGCATGGTTTTAAGATACCCAGGTTTTAAGAAAATTTCGCGGTTATAACGATGATCGAGCATGACATCCAGCAATACCCAATAGGGCTGGTTTTGAATGATTACTTTAGTCACAATGGCCCGAATTTTTTCATTTAAGCGAAAACTAAATGGAATATAGGGTCCAGAGTTTTTGCGCAGCTTTTCAAAAGATGCACCTCTTGAAAATGAGTCACTTTGTAAAGTCGATAAAATTTTCTCATGATATTGTTTAAAAGCCCCATTTTTTTTTCTTAAAACACGAGATCCCAATAAAACACTTAAAAACTTCGGCATGGTATGAAAATATAGCGATGAATAAGGTTCGCGATAATATCACATAAAAATCATTTTGAAATAAATCTGTTCAATTATTTGGTCGTTGCACAATGGCTTTTAAGTATGGTAATATAATTTTTTATACAAATTTTTCAAAAAAATGCCGAATAATTATCTGGTTCTGTCCATCGATTTTGATGGATGTAGTGATAATGAACATGGTCAGAATAAAATTATCTCTGATGTGCAACTATTTATACAAGACCAGCCGAATATCTCGCACGTCCTGGTCTTGATTGGTTCGTTACGGCAATCGTTATTTCTTGATAAATACAATGCCATAGATTATTCAAAATATCATGACTCCGCATTGGTCAGCTGCAAACTGATTGGAGATGTTTTTATGACGCAATTAAGAACAGCACTCCCTTCCCATCTTGTCATCGAATTTGAACCCTTATTAACCAGCGATATTTATAATCATTTAACACCCGGCACAACCTATCAAGCTATGCAGACTTATTTTTCATCGACGATGAATTCTTCACACATCGTGACAAATCAACATGGACAGCTTATCGATTTACTGATGTACCGTCATTCCTCTAAACATGATGATGCTATTTTACAAACACGAGAATTGATTGATTTTAGCAAAATATCGATTTTATATATGCAAATGCAACACGTGGCGCATTTAATGCCTGAAACACCTATCCATTTTCGTTTTTATGATGATAGGACCGATATTCATCAAAAACTTAAAAATTTTTTTCAAACCCACACTTATAGCATGCCACAAAACATCACTTGGCACAGCATCAGAAATGATAGCCAACATCCAGAAATTCCGAGCGAAAATATGCTTGAGAAGCCCTTTCAAGGTGAAGGTAAGATTGAACACAATTATCCAGAAATTTTAAATCATGTGATAGAGGCATGTCCTTTTGATATGATTGATGATTTGATTAATCAACAAATTCTAGAACAAACACTAACCCAAGCCATTCTCAAGTCACGCACTTGCCATATCCCCTAATGATTGTATAGACTGTCCAAGTCAACACACTCACCTGCAGGAGGCAACTATGCACCATGATCCATTCTTACATGCCGCGATTGAAGAAGCACAAAAAGGGCTTGACCATGGCGGTATACCGATTGGTTCGGTTTTAGTTCATCAAAATAAAATCATCGGACGTGGCCATAATCAACGCATACAAAAGGGTAGTGCAACTTTACATGGAGAAATGGATGCGCTTGAAAATGCCGGTCGTTTACCCGCACATATTTATCAAGAATCCACTTTATACACCACTTTATCACCTTGCAGTATGTGCACAGGCGCGATTTTGTTATACAAAATTCCTAGAGTTATTATTGGTGAAAATCAAACGTTCATGGGCGAAGAAAAACTTCTTCAATCT
>DDPL01000004.1 GCA_002342175.1 Legionellales bacterium UBA2469
GATTTATCCATGGGGAGGTTCAGTTTTTGTTTTTTCTCTAAATAATAATTTTTTATGTTTTAAATTTTGCACCAATGCTTTTGAAATTTTCCAATCATCATCATAAAATTTTATCTCACATAAATTGATGCACTTATCGGCCCTATCAATAATCAGATCAATTTGTGCGCCTGATTCTGTAAAATTTTGTTCCCCTCGATAACGCCAACTTGATTTTATATCTGCAACCACTGAAAGCTCTAATGATTTTAAAATCTGACGATAATGAATTAAATATGTTTTACCCACGCGTCTTCAACCATACAAAGCCAAAAAGGCAGGCGTTATATTTTCGTAAACACGATTTAAAATTTCAATTTCTTGCTCTAGTCCTACAATATGTATTGAAAATTCCGAATGATTTTTTATAAATTATAACCGATATTCGGCACAATATCATAAAAAAACATCGATTGTGCGACTTATCCCTATCTTTGTAATTCATTCTGCAATGTTCATATTCTTGTGCTTTGACGTCCACCCCGCCCTGAAGAGACGAGAATTACTCTTATCATGATACAACTAGAAGTCCAAATGAAAACACCGGGCACTGGCTCCAATGTTCATCCTGATGAATTTGCAACAGCATTCCCTTCCCCCAACCCTCAAAAAATAACAAATCAAGCTTTCAAGGACCTATTTCAGCGAAATCTAGGTTGGGATATCACTGTCGCGGTTTACCAGACATTACCAACATGCGGCGAAAAGCCCCTGGATTCATCCGGGTGTTTCAGTAAGTTTGTTTTCACCATACCCCCCCTGAAAATAAAAAAGCAGTCGTGCAAGAAAAATCAAAATCTTGGGAGGATATGTTGAATGTTAATTTAAAAGAAACCTTGATGTCTTGATTTTATGGGCGCATGATGGATTCACTTTTGAGAACGGAATCATTATGCTCCCTCGTTATTGCCTTATGTGCCAAATGAACTTTTGCGGCCCATTCCCCCTTTGCAAACTTTGTATTCATCGCCTAACTCCGCTTCAAGAGGCCTGTATCACCTGTGGAGAATGGACACGTTTTGACTCTTGTGAAACGTGCACCATTAACGGCACTGATCTCCACAGACTCTATGTGCCGTGGACCTATAGCGAACCCCTCAAAACGCTCATTGGGCATTTTAAATTTAAAGATCATTTTTATTTGAGTGATTACTTCGCTGATCTCATCCTAACCCACTTGCCTTCCGAGGCATTAAAAACAGAATGCCTCATTCCTGTTCCCTTGCACCCGAAAAAACTTAAAAAACGAGGATTTCATCAAACATTGCTCTTAGCCAAAGCATTATCAAAACGTCTCAAGATTCCGGTATCCACAACATATTGCCAAAAAATTAGAGACACCCCCTCACAAATGGCCCTCAATCGCAACGAACGTTTATTTAATTTAAAAGATGCTTTTGAATGTTCCCCATTCCCATACCAACACATGACCTTAATTGATGATATCACAACGACAGGCAGCACCCTAAAAAGTATCGCCCGTCTTTTTCAACAACAAGGTGTAACCACCATTGATGCATGGGCCATTGCAAAAGCTTAAAGACGCTGAAACCACATTTCTAATGAACCCAACAACCACAAGGGATTAAAACCCAAAGGTGTAAAATGTGCATTTGGTAAATCAAGTAATTGTTGAATGGCAGATCGCTGAAATATCCCTCTTTCCATACATGATTGAGAATTTAAAACGTCTCGAATCATAGTGTACAATGGCTCTTCGATAAATTTTAATATAGGAACGGGGAAATAACCTTTGGGACGATGAATAAATTGTTGAGGGAAATAGGCTTCCGATAATTTTTTAAGCGGCCATTTGCCGTTGGATTGCATTTTAATGCTTGTCGGAATTCGCATGCCTTGCTCGATGACATGGTGGCATAAAAAAGGCACCCTGGCCTCGACGCCCCATGACATGGTCATGTTATCCACGCGTCGCACCGGATCATCAACAATCAATTGTGAAATGTCGTGGCGTAAAAAAGAATACATAAACTCATCATCAAGCAAAGCAGACGCTATCCATTCCGATGTGACATCTTGTACCGGTGTCCATAATGGATTGAGCAGTTGGCTTAAACTTTCTTTTGAAAATTCAAAATAATGAGATTTGACACGCTCTAAAGCCGAACCACGTGCTGATTGCATATTGGCATAAAAACGGTAGCCACCTAAAAGCTCATCAGCACCTTGTCCTGACAGAACAACTTTAAGGCCTGCATTTTTAACCATTTCCGCCAATAAATAAAACCCTATTGCATCTTGGCTTTGTAAGGGTTCTGACATCGATTGAACCACCTCTTGCAATCGTTCCAAAAACATATGGTTTGGAACCATAAAACGCTGGTGCCTGGTTTGAAATTGTTCTGCCACCCAATTTGAGTACTGAAACTCATCCCCTGACTCAAGCGGATGACTCTCAAAACCAATGGTAAATGTTGGTATCTCTGTTACACCATGTTCATGTAAAATAGCCACCATATAACTTGAATCAAGGCCCCCCGATAACAATACCCCCACAGGCACATCTGACACTTCATATTCTCGAATAATTGCAGCATCCAATGTGCTTTTAAATGCGTTAAAATCGAATATTTCATCTTGTGGACGCTTAGCAATTTGCCAATACACATGGGGCCCCATTTGTTGGCCTTTTGCATCAATTCGCATCCAAGAAGCAGGCGGCAACTTCGCAATATGTTTCAAAATGGTATTTGGCGCAGGAACAGCGCCATGTAACATAAAAAAATGATGCAAACCGATGGGGCTGATGGTTTTATCTATCCCTGATGCAAGGAGTGCTTGTGTCGTCGATGCAAAACGAAAAGCTTGTCCATCAAATGCATAATAAAGCGGTTTAATACCTGTACGGTCACGTGCCAAAAATAAACTTTGCTGCCGCTTATCCCAAATCGCAAAGGCAAACATGCCATCGAATCGATGAACACAATCTTCTTTCCATGCCTGGTAAGCCTTGAGAAGAACCTCCGTATCACCTTCGGTACGAAAAGTATATCCTAAACCCTTAAGCTCTTTTTTTAATGCGGGATAATTATAAAGGGTACCATTAAAAACCAATATCAACTCATCATCGATAAAAGGCTGGTTGGATTGCGCCAAAGGATCTATAACAGCAAGACGTTGATGTCCCAGTGCCACATGCTCATCTTGCCAAATGCCTTTCCCATTGGGACCTCGACGTTCTAGATGTGGTAACATATTTGCCACATTTGCTAGGTGTCCGTCCCATCGTATTTCACCGCAAATCCCACACATGTCTTATTCCTTCCTGGGTACATTTATCCATTATGGCTTAAATTGAAAATCTCATAAAGTTTTTCAAATCAAAGCCGTTAAACACATTATGAGCATAATGGAGTTACATCATGGAAATTATCTTACATGGTCAACAAGATTGGAAAAAAACCAAAGATAGCCTCCTTGAGATCATACAAATGTTGCACGATAAATATCATATCGAGCATTTAAAAGAGATTCATTTATCTCTCACGCTGGTTGACCAACAAGGCTTTGATGTCGAACTGATTGACTCAGAAACTCAACAAGCCTATCGCATCCTCGAAGTGTTTCGCAATAACCAAGAATACTTGCGTATCAAACAATCAACACCATTAACACTAATCGTTGATAACACCAAAAATTCAAAAAAAATCTAGCTTTTTCAATGCGTTGCACATTTCATTAAACCATGACAAGATAAATCATCGCCCTACTCGAAGAGTCGTATGATGAACAATCCAAATGCTTCTGAAATTTCCTTGCGTCGCGCGGTTGCTATTGGCTCAAAACAAGCTGATCCCATTTCTGCTATCCGTGATGCGGCAAACAGTCAATTAGATATTCTCCAACAAGCAGGAGGTGCACTTGGTGGCTTTGATACCAAAAGTCTACAGGCCGATGCTATTGGGTTAGCCGTGCAAGGTCTTGGTATTGCTTATCATGTATTGTCCATGAAAAGCCTTGAAAGCAAGATGAAACGCCAACAATTTGCTCAAGAATGTTGCAATCATCTCGCCACATTTACCCTCAATCTTGAAAAAGAAAAATATGATTTCTACAACGAAGAAAAAGCTATACAAGCGTTTATCAATTTATCCAATCAAGAATATACATCTCTTTATGCATATTTAGGCATTCAAGAGCAGGTCGAAGATAAAATTCATCAATATTCCATATTACCCTATTATCGAATGAGCCAATCCTTAGAACAAAAAAATTTAGCCTCAACGCGTATTGATGAACACCAACAATCGATTTTTTTATTGCTAAAAACAGGCCTGCCCAATAAGATTTACTACGACCGCTTTCAACAATCTTCCAAAATTGCATTACAACTTGAGGGTGTTATCTCGGGAGATAACTATCTCAATCATTATCGAGCGCCACTTTTTATCATCAATGCGATAGCCAATTTATTATGGAACCTACAACATCCGGTGCACAATGATACCGGTATTTTATTACCTTTGAGCCGATGTATTGAAAAATGCATTCAAGCTGATCTTTATATCAATCATTTAATTGACAATCCCTTGATAAAAAACATCGACAGTGAAAATATTCTTAAGCACTTTTTTATTAAAGTGAACATCTATGTTGAAAACCTAAAAAAAACCTTTGAAGAGCAATTGACCAATCAAGTAAATCTGAATGATGTAAGCTCAAGCATGCACCATGCTTTACGCATCATGGCAGAAAAAATCATGGAACTGATTTATCACGATAAATTTGCCGCACATCGTCTTATTGATAAATTTATGTTTATTGGGCAATTGATTTTAAAAGATTCGAATTCAAATCTCATTGAAAAAGTTTATCCACAGTTGCCCACCAAAAATATCCCTGTACTGAATACACATCCTTGCACGCTTACTGATTTTATCATTCTATTTTTACATGATTCACCCAACATGCGTCTTCATCGAATCAAAAAACTTAAAAAAAGTAAAAGTGAATTATTACTGTCTTTGGGTGAGACTTTAGAAGAAATCAATGCAACTTTTATCCTACCCTTTGAACATATTGCCAGCAAGCATGCGCCCCAAGACGTCGAAAAACTTTGGGATAAAAGTGATACCTTCTTATGGATTGCCAAAAACTTTATAGCATTTATGACCATGATTATGGAATGTTACACCATATTTGATGATACGCGCTCAAAAAGTTTTGCACATTACGACACATCCATGACGGATAAACAACAAAGAGACATCATTTTAAAAAGAGCCTCAAGCAAAGCAGCTGATTCATATTATCTTTGGTCATTATCCATCTTTTTAGCCAATCAAAGTCAAGCGGCTCACAATTTTGATCAATTGCTTTATGAACAAAGCAAAATGCTGATGATGACCGATTTACTTGATAATCTTGGCAATATCATTCTAGAAAATCGCATTTTTTTACAACAACCTGAATTTCAAAAAATGCTGATGGATTGTCTAAAAAAGATTTTAAAAGAATATCAAAGTTTTAATGTGATGCTCAATAAAATCGAAAATGCCATGAACAATAGTGAAACCATACTTCGGCATGAAAAACGCATCCTTCAACCGATGCTCGACGATTTAGAATCCACTTTAGATTCAATTCAAGAGTCCATTAAATTTTTGAATCAAGTGATTGGACATCAAGATTTTACTGCTCAACAACAACAACTCATGTTGGCCAAAACCGCCAACGTAAAAGCACAATTTGCGAACATTTTTCAAGGCCAGTTTAATATCCCCATAATTGAATTATCCAATACACCTCCACCTGAAACCCAAGCAGTATTTGATGGACCATCTGCTGCGATGGCTTTGGGGCATTTGGCAGAAAAATGTTATGTAAATCTCTCAAGCTATTTTAACAATCAAGATACGAAAGGTTTATTTTTACAACAAATCATCGATACCATGAATGACCGAGAAACCATCGATGAGGACACTGCAAAACACTATTTTTTAGAGTTGCTTCGCATGACAGCAACACCTAGAAAATCCTGGTTTTTTCAGGCTGAATATGGCAAAACCCGTTCTGCAAAAATCTTAATTGATGCTGTGCTCGATCCTGTCTTTAATCATACCTTTCCGATTGCCAAAATGTTATTTCCAAAATGTAGCGATATTCAAACCCTAACGGACGATATCGTTCTAGAAAAGATTCGTCAGTTGAAGACAGAACGCAAATGGGACGATACAGTTTCAGAAGACATGTTAGCAAAACCGGCATAGACAAAAAACTGTTCTGTTTTTTAGCAAAAGGACTACCGAAACCCTGATGAATACGTTAAAATAACTTTTTTCATTGACGGGGTTTGATTTTGTTCGTTGTTTGCGGCTTAAATCAACAAACACCTTTAGCTTATCGTGAACAAATTGCTTTTCATCATACGCTAGCCTGCCAACTCCAAGGCCTTCCAGGCATATTGGAATGTGTTGCGTTATCCACTTGCAATCGGACTGAAATCTATGCCTACGTCAACGATTTAGACTCACTTCATAACTGGTGGAAAAACCACCATTTTCAAATTTGGTCACAAATTGAGTCTTACTTTTACTGTTATACTGGCGATGATGCGCTACGTCATGCCATATCCGTTGCTTGTGGCTTGGACTCAATGTTAATTGGTGAACCTCAAATCTTAGGGCAGCTGAAAATAGCCTATCAACAAGCCCTTGACTATCGAACCGTGAGCACCCATTTACAACCTTGGTTTGACTATATTTTTCATGTCACTAAAAAGATTCGGAATCAAAGTGGTATTAGTAAGCACCCTATCTCGGTTGCCTCTGTTGCAGTAGACTGTATACAAAAACATTTTGATAATGTTTCAGATAAGAAAGCGCTGATTATTGGTTCTGGTGATACCGCTCGACTTGCAGCTATTCATTTACAAGAAAAAGGTTGTCATCAATTTTCCGTCACCAGTCGCCACATTGAGCATGCACAAAAACTAGCACAAGAACTGCAAGGGGATGCTTTTGTGGTTACTGCATTACAAGACCATCTCCACGAAGTGGATATCGTTGTCACGGCAACCAGCTGCCCACTTCCCTTCATCTCTCGACAAACCATGGAGCACACTTTAGCGCAACGCAAACAATCCCCCATGGTATTAATTGATTTAGCCGTTCCTCGCGATATTGAACCTGATGTGGCAACACTTTCTAATATTGTTTTAATCAATATTGACCATTTGCAACAAATACAAGCGCATCACCAAGCTGAACGTTTACGAGCTGCAGAAATCGCACAAACCATGGTCGAAGATGCCATCTTCCAGTTTCATAAAAAACATCGCGCCCTCAAGGCTCAGCATATGATTTGTCATTATCGAGATTTGATGAAAAATATTGCCCAGTCTGAAGTCCAGCGTGCACACCAAAAATTAGAAGCCGGACATTGTCAATTTCAAGTCGTCAATGAACTCTCAGAGCGTCTAATTCAAAAATTGATGCACTATCCTACTGTTGGCATGCAACAAGCAGCAAGCGATGAACGCCACGATATCCTGGAATTCGCGCAATATTTATTTCGCCATCCTCACACTTAATGCACAATCCAAAATAAATGATTTTTTTTCTATAAAGAATTAATGATGTTTATAATTTTGTTGTAAACCAATTCTAACTCTTCATTTGTGATGCAATATGGCGGCAACAAATACACTGTATGACCAAGGGGTCTAAGTAACATACCTTGTTCGAAGAATTTTTGTTTAAGAATAGGCATCAAATGCCTAGATTTTTTGAGATCGAACGCAGCTATTGTGCCAATTATTCTTGTTTTTTCAATATTTGGACATTTTAATTTGAGTTGCTCTATTCCTTTTTTGTGCGACTGATTTAGATTTTTCATGCTATTTTGACATTCAGAACTTTTAAGCAACATCAGCGAAGTAATAGCTGCACTACATGTCAGAGGATTTGCTGTATAAGAATGTCCATGGGCAAAAGCCGTACTAAAATCGTCTCCCCAAAAAGCGTCGTAAACTTTATTATTTGTAATTGTTAAAGCAAGGGGTAAAAAGCCCCCCGTTATGCCTTTGGAAACACATAAGAAATCAGGGATAATGCCCAGTTGATCCAACGCAAAATATGAACCTGTACGCCCAAAACCAGTCATGATCTCATCAAAAATCACGAGAATATTATGTCGCCGAGCAAGTTCAATAACTGCGATGATAAACTGAGATCTACAGATTCTCATGCCACTTGCGCCCTGAATCAGAGGCTCTAAAATGATAGCTGCTATTTTATGGTGATGTTCATCTAAATAACCTTGAAGTACATCAATAGCTTTTTGTTCTTTTACTTCGACCTTTTCATCATCGTCCCACGTATCTGGATAGGGCACAGAAAAAATATTAAAGAATAGATCTTTGAAGTGGTTATGAAATCCAGATTTTGCGCCTACAGACATTGCTCCAAATGTATCTCCATGGTAACCGCCATCAAAACTTAGAAAAGTTGTCTTTTCATGACATCCTAAATTGCGCCAATATTGATAAGCCATTTTTAACGCTACTTCAACAGCTGTTGAACCATTATCAGAGAAAAAGAACTTACTTAACTCCTCTGGTAATATAGTTTGCAACCCCTCACATAACTTCACAGCAGGTTCATGAGTGAATCCTGCAAATATTACATGCTCTAGTGTTTTTGCCTGTTCATAAATACTTTTTGCTATTTCAGGGTGTGCATGCCCGTGAATATTAACCCACCAACTTGAAATCAAATCAAGATATGCCTTATCATTTTCATCATAAAGGTAACAGCCTTGTGCTCTTTTTATGCTAATCACGTCTGTGGCCATTTTTTCCTGTGTAAAAGGATGCCAGATGATTTTTTTATCACGCTCTGATAATGTCATTTTATTCAACCTTTAAGATTTTTTTCAATTTTTGCGGGAGAACTATACTTTTTAGCGTATTCGCATTCACAGTCTCTAGTTTAGGGAATTCGGCGAGAACAGGTATGCATCCGTTGACCGCTATAGCCTCACTATTTAGGAGATTTTTTTCACCATTCATAATGACCCCCAATACTGATATATTTCGAGATCTGAGGGCTTCTAGGCTAAGAAGGGTGTGATTTATAGTGCCCAAAGCAGTACGTGCCACCAGAATAACTGGAGTCCCTAATTTTTTGATAAGGTCAACCATAAGATATTTATCATTGATTGGTACGAGAACCCCACCCGCCCCTTCAATGATTAAATGCCTTACTTCAGGCAATACAATTTTTTCTATATCAATTCTATCTTTTTCTAACTGAGCTGCTAAATGTGGGGATAATGGTTCTTTATATGCATAACTTTCCGTGTAAATTTTAGTATGCGATAGTTTTTGTACCTCCAATGCATCTGATCCATCTCTGGTACCGGTTTGTATGGGTTTAAAGTAAGAAAACCCGGTATGTAGTGCTATCCAGCTGGATATTAGTGTTTTTCCAACATTTGTATCGGTACCCGTAATAAAAACTTTCATTCACTTATCCTCTTAAAAATCCCAAAAAATATTTTATAAGTGATTGCTAAGTTTTGGGATTCAGCTTTAAGTATTTTTTTGAGATTGGATAGATGTACTGGATTGCTCGGGACCGTTGCCCCTAAGGTTTTTAGATAACGCATAAAGCCCACAGGATTTTCGAAAGATAAAGGGCAGTCCATCAACCAGCATTCAAAATCTTGGCCATTTTTTTTGAGTTTATTACACAAACGAATTAACTCCTCTGCTTTTGGGTAATCCAAAATCTGAGTCGATTGGTATCGATGAATTATATTTTGCCATTCCTCAAAAGTTCCATCTAATAAAGTTGAAAAAGCAAAAATATTGGAACTTTTGGAATTAAGAAAATTTATTGCATATTGCAAATCGGGAGACCATTGCAGAGCAAAATTACTGATAACACAATCATAAAGTTCGGTATCTAAATCGAGTAAATCACCAGGGAGATAATAAATATTTTGAGCTTTAGCAAATTTAGCTTTGCAAATCTCAAGCATGTCATCTGCAATATCATTGAGATATAAAGAGGAATTTGGAAATTTTTCTAATAACAGCTCAGGGATATAACCAGTTCCTGTGCCCACATCCAAAACAGTTAGCGGAATAAAATCTTGATGCTCAAAAAGTTTATTCACTAAAAACCGAGCTGCATCCTTTTGAACATAAGCCACATCATCATATGATTTGCTTGCTTTATTAAAACGTGTTTGTATTTGATTAAATTGCACTATCATCTAAAAAACTCATTATTTTTTCATAAACTTCTACTGGTTTTCTAAAGCCAAGAGCGTGCCCAGCATCCATGATGCTATCCTGCTTCACCCAATGCTGCTTTGAGAAATTATCTGAGATAATTGAGCGCGGCACAACAATATCATCATCGGAGCTTAAAATCAGTGTCGGAACATCAGGAAGATTGTATTCTTTTTGTAACCACTGCAAATCAGATAATATTAAATCAAGATTTAGGTTAGAAAGATCATTGCATTCTATAAGTTCTGGTGTCCCACATCGCGAGTAAAAGCTCCTTAATGTAAAATCCGGGTTTCTTAAAAAGTTTGCTCTCAGAGCATTCAATTCGACTTGTCTTTTTTTACGTTCANNGATCAGATCCTAGAAAATTTACAAAACTATTCAAGCCTATAAGATAGTCAAAATTGTTATACATGGAGACTAATTTAGGTAACCCTATGGAATGTCCAATACCAATAATCGATTGATTATGCAAATATTGACTATCTATTCGATTATTAAAATAACCTAAATCGATAAAAGAGCATTTTTCTTGTGAAAAATATGGGGCAAGCCGCTCCCAAAAATGGGTATCAAAACCAAATCCATGGCAAAAAACAAAATGGGTCATGATTCAACCGCATTAGTTAATGATTCTACTAAATGATCAATATTTTCATGGTTGTGTTTTGTCGTCAGTGCAATTCTTAAACGGGAAGTGCCAGGGGGAACCGTAGGAGGTCGAATACAAGACACCACAATGTCTTGTTGAAAAAGCGCTTTTTGGATTTTGAGGCATTTATCTTCGTCATTTAAAATAACTGGAATAATGTGAGTTTGAGATAAACCAATATTAAAGCCTCGTTCTTTTAGCATTTTACGCAAAATATTTCCTAGATTTTGCAAAGTTTCGCGCTCTTTATCTAAAGATCTTACCAGCTGCCATGCTTTAAAAGCTGCACCGACTACCGCAGGTGAGGCGGCTGTAGAATACATAAAACCCGTTGCTTTGTTAATAATGAAATGACGCATAATATGATGACATGCAATATATCCTCCACTAACACCAATTGCTTTACTAAAAGTGCCCATAATTATGTGAGGTACATCTTGCAAATCAATGGAGGTTGATAAACCATAGCCATTTAATCCAAAAACCCCTGTTGAGTGGGCCTCGTCTAAATATAAAAACGCATTGAACTTTCTAGCCAGTATTGCTATTTCGTGTAAGGGTGCAATGTCACCATCCATACCAAAGACTGTTTCTGTTACAATAAATTTAGGTCTCGTATCATTTTGATAGGCTTTTAAAAGAGATTCTAAGTTGTTGATATCATTGTGATGGTAGCGTTTGAGTTCAGCTTTGCTTAAAAAAACAGCTTGATAAAGGCTTGAATGATTTAATTTATCAAAAAATACTAACGGTTTTTCATTTAAAATTTTATCATCTAGTAAACAGGCTAAAGTACTTATATTCGCCTGGAACCCTGAATTAAAAATCAAGCTAGCGTCTGTATTTTTATCTTTTGCAATAATACTTTCAAATTCTTCAAATACTTTACAGTTCCCTGATAACAAACGCGATCCGGTTGAGCCAATCCCATGCTTACGCGCTACAATTTCTCCTGCTGCTACAATATCCCTATGGTTGCTTAGATTAAGATAGTCATTCGTTGAGAAATCTAGAAGTGCCGGATTACTTTCTTGACGCAAGGCACCTAATCTGCGATATTTACCAGCGTTATGCAGTGTGTTCAGGTATTTTTCATATACTTTATACATTATGGCTTTAATAATACATTTGGATTAATTATGCTGGAAAAGTGGACTATAGAACAAGTAAAATCAATTTTTAACTTACCTTTTAATCAGATAATTTATGAAGCACAAACAATTCACCGAAACCACTTCGCACCTAACAAAGTGCAGATTAGCACACTTTTAAGCATTAAAACAGGCAGCTGTCCAGAAAATTGTTCTTACTGTCCCCAGTCGGCGCACTATCAAACGGGCGTTAAAAAAGAACCATTAATGGCTTTAGAAGACGTTGTTATCGCTGCTAAAAAAGCCAAAGAAGCTGGTGCTAGCAGGTTCTGTATGGGTGCTGCTTGGCGCGGCCCAAGAGATGAATATTTAGACAAAGTATGCATGATGGTTTCAGAAGTCAAGAAACTTGGTTTAGAAACTTGTGTAACATTGGGATTGTTAAAAGATGACCAGGCTTCAAAATTAAAAAAAGCAGGGCTTGATTTTTATAACCATAATATTGATACATCTGAGGAATTCTACAATAAAATCGTTACAACTAGAACTTTTAAGGATCGCATTGATACACTTGATAAGGTACGTCATGCTGGTCTAAAAGTTTGTTGTGGCGGTATTATTGGCATGGGTGAAGATAATGATGACAGAATCAAAATGCTTGTAACCTTGGCAAATTTAGATGAGCCACCTGAATCTGTGCCCATCAATAAATTGATTCGAATTCCTGGCACGCCTTTGGAGGGACAAGAAGAAGTTGATCCGTTTGATTTTGTAAAGACTATAGCTACTGCCCGTATTCTCATGCCTAAATCATATATTAGATTATCTGCAGGGCGAGAGCAAATGTCGGATGAAATGCAAGCCCTATGCTTTTTAGCTGGTGCAAATTCTATTTTTTATGGCGAAAAACTATTAACTGCCGACAACCCTATTCCAGAAAATGATGCGTTTTTATTTAAACGTTTAGGTCTTGAACAATTGGAGTAATTTTAAGGTATCGATAACGCCCCGCCATCGAATCGCCGACTTTGCATTTTAACCAGCGTTAACAATCGTTCATCCTCTAATTCATCAAGCATGATATATGGATCTAGTGGACCAAACCCACAAAATGCCAACATTTTGAATTAACCGCCACTTCATACAAATATTGCGATTTCATGGCTCGAGGCCTATAATACAGCTAATTTTTTTACATTGGCCTTTTTTTAATGAAACCCAGTTTACTTGAAAAATTTATTCAAATGGCAGAGCGCCTGGAAGAAGTTCAAGCCCTATTAAGTGATGCCGAAACCATCAAAATCACTTCTAAATTTCAGCAACTCTCTAAAGAATTTGCACAATTAGAACCCATTGTGGAACGCTTCAATGCTTATCAAAAGCTTCAACAAGAATGGGATGAACTGCAAATCATGCTTGAAGATTCCGATAAAGAGCTCAAAGCCATGGCCGAACAAGAATACCCCGTACTTAAACAAAAATTGCAAGACCAAGAAGAACTTTTGCAATGGGATTTAATTCCAAAAGATCCAAATGATGAAAAAAACATCTATTTAGAAGTTCGAGCGGGAACTGGTGGCGATGAAGCGGCCATTTTTGCAGGCGATTTATTTCGGATGTACGCCCGATATGCAGAGATTCAAGGCTGGCAAGTTGAACTACTCAACACGCATCATGGCGAACATGGCGGTTATAAAGAGGTCATTGCCCTTATTAGTGGTAAAGATGTTTTTGGTCATTTGAAATTTGAATCCGGAACGCATCGAGTACAACGTGTTCCCCTCACTGAATCTCAAGGTCGCGTCCATACATCCGCATGCACCGTTGCCATTTTACCTGAATTGGATGAAATCAATGAAGTCAATCTCAATCCCGATGAACTTCGCATTGATACGTTTCGTGCCTCGGGTGCCGGTGGACAGCACGTCAATAAAACCGATTCCGCCATTCGCATCACTCACCTTCCAACTGGAACTGTCGTGGAATGCCAGGATGAACGTTCACAACATAAAAACCGCGCTAAAGCGATGGCTTTGTTACAAGCTCGCCTTCTAGATGCCGAACAAAGCAAACAACGTGAATCACAAGCTCAAACCCGTAAAATGATGGTAGGTAGCGGTGACCGCTCGGAACGCATTCGAACGTATAATTATCCACAAGGTCGTTTAACCGAACATCGTATTAACCTCACCCTCTATCAATTGGCAGACATTATGGATGGGCAATTAGATGCCGTTGTTCAACCTCTACGCAAAGAACATCAAGCTAATTTGTTGGCTGACTTTTCTTCATGAGAATTCATGATACTTTAAAAAAAGCCACAAAGTCACTGAGCGCTATCAGTCACTCTCCTCGAATAGATGCAGAAATTTTAATGGCTCATGTCCTCAAAAAAAATCGTAGCTTTTTATATGCCTACCCTGAGTATGCGTTATCAAATTCCGAACAATTATTATGGCAACAACTGCTTGAACAACGTCTACACTCGGTTCCTGTAGCATATCTCGTTGGCGAACGTGAGTTTTGGTCCCTACCATTTTATGTATCACCGGCCACATTAATCCCTCGACCTGCAACTGAATCCATGGTTGCGTATATTTTAAATCACTACCCGAATACCCCACTTCAAGTCTGTGACTTAGGAACAGGAACGGGTGCCATTGCCATTAGTTTAAAACATGAACGTCCCTTATGGGACGTATTAGCCATTGATATTCAACCAAATGCCATTGCACTTGCCCAAAAAAATGCCCAAAGACATCACACCCCCATTTCGCTTATCTGCAGCAATTGGTTTGAGAACATTCCTAAATCCAAGTTTCATATCATTGTCAGCAACCCACCCTATATTGATCCTGAAGATCCGCATCTGCAACAGGGTGATGTACAACATGAACCCCAATCCGCATTAATCAGTGATAAACATGGGTTGGCCGATATTGAGTATTTACTCCAAAACAGTGCAAAACATCTACATCAAAATGGCATAATGATCTTTGAACATGGGTACAATCAACAAGAACGCATCTTAAAGATGATGCAGACTTACGGATGGCAAAATGCGCAAGGTTTTCAAGATGAAGAAGGTCAGCCCCGATTTTGTGTTGGATTTTACCATGTTGAATCTTGAAAAAGATTTTTTTAATCGCTCTGCTCTCGTTGTTGCACCCGAACTTTTAGGCAAAACCATTCATGCTTTTGGCAAACAATCGACCATTATTGAAACCGAGGCTTATCTCGGAAAAGAAGATCCGGCTTCCCATGCCTTTAAAGGACCAACACCGCGGTCAAAAATCATGTTTGGCCCTACAGGACGTCTATATGTCTATCTTATTTATGGCATCCACCATTGCATGAATATCGTTTGTCATGAGCCTAATGGTGTGGGAGCCGTATTGATACGAGGCCTAGTATTTGAAAACGATCTCATTTTAGGTCCCGGTAAATGTTGTAAACTTCTAAATATTACACGTGAACATAATCATTTCGATTTGACTCTATCGCAAGATATTTATATAAACAATCAGGCGGCAAATCACGATTATATCCAAACTCCTCGTATTGGTATTCGCAATGGAACAGAACTTTTGTGGCGATACTGTTCAAAAAAAGCACTATAATTAAGTCAAATAAAAGATTTAAGGATAAGCATGCATTTCTTACCTTTGTTATATATGGCTTTTGGATTTTTAGTCTATGTTTTAATTATTTTCTGTTTATTAAAAATAAAAAACCATCATTTTTTATCAACAGATCCTAAGCCAAAATTTCATCCTTTATCCGAATTAGAAGTCGAACAAGATATTTCAAAAATTTATAGCATCAAAACAGGGATTGTCATCGAGGAATTTCAACAATTTGATGTTCTTCATAATCAGTTTTCAATGTCTTGTTTGGTATGGTTCCAATTTAACCCTAACTTAGTTTCTTTAGAAACCATTGAGAAATTTTCCTTTTTAACACGAAATGCTCAAGCATTGAAAAACATCAAAATGAAATCAGTTTGGTTGGTAAAGACATTTGGGTTCAATACAAGGTTAAACTTCATTTTACCACAAATTTCAACCATCAATATTTTCCACTTAATGATCATAATATTTATATTTCTCTCACCAATCATGACTTAAATGCAGAAGAATTTATTTTAGAATCACATGTTTCAGGTGCCAAAATTAAACAAAATTTTGAGATTCAAGACTGGAAAATTATTGGTTCACATTCAGAAGCCGGCTTTGATTACACAGAAGTGCCTTTTAAGCATATTAAATCAAATCCTTATCCCATTTTAATGTACACATTGGATTTTAAGAAAGCTGGACTAAGTAAAACCAACTTAATCCTCCTTCCTTTAATTTTAATATTATTCATAGTCAGTTCAACAATTTTACATCCCGCTATGCCGCAGACATTATTAGTTGGGGTTTTGTGTCTCACCAGTATTTTAACCTATCGTTATGTAATTAATGGATTATCGCCAACTGTAGGATATTTTACTTTTGCCGACCATATTTACAATACCAGTCTTATGCTGACCTTTTTTTCTTTCCTTATTATATCTTTGCGACAAATCTATCCTGAACTCTCACATCCATATTTTGACCTCAGTTATTTCATTTTTACTAAAATTTGTATGATTGGCATGTTCACTTACCTCTTGTTTTTTGATAATCAAAAGGGTTCATCCAAAATAAATATCCAGAAGAATATCAAATCAAAAAAATTACATTTATCAGATTGGACGCTAAAAAAAATTGAGCAACGGTTGCTCCATTACCATGAAAACCATTTTTGGTCTAAATTCAATTACCCCATTATGAGTTGGTCGATGCTTGTTGATTGTCTTCAAGCGTTATCCTTAGAAGAGCAAGACCCCATTCTTGAATTGGAACTTTCTAATGATAAGCAATATATTATCATCTCTAATACCCATCAAGCTTTATCATTACTGACTATTTTAAAAAGTTTATCTAAAAAAAATTGGTTAAATGACCAGCTCCAATTAAAAGATAATGTTTTTATCATATTTTTACAAAATGATATTTCAAACCTGGAAACATTCAACTTAATCCTTTCTATTCAAGTTCTGCTCATGATGAAAAACCCCTCGCAAGTATTTTATTTACAAGAACATTCCTTCGCTAAAGACTTGCAGCAACTGCCTCTAAATAACTGCAAAAAAAATAAAATCTTTATTCGTCAACGGCTTTTGTTTAACCAAATATTTCAAAAGTACTTTGCCAAGCATCCAATAAGCCTTAATTTGACATCATCCACTCACCAGCAGACCTGTATAGAAATTGAAAATGCGTTTAATCCACCACTGCATTACTTTGATGCTACACAAGCACTACCCAATATTCCGATTAAGATTCAACATTTTTCCAACAAACATTTTTTTTATATTCAAAAAGGTATTTTTTACTACATCCCGACAGCAAATCAAATTCAATGGCTTGAAAAGCGCCTCGATGCAGACATGTTTACCTCAACAGATTACAATTTATTTTATGGCTTTCCTGCTACAAATAACTCTCAAAGACAATTGAAAGAACCGATTGTATTGGGTAGCTCAATGGACTTCACACACACCGGTTCTTTATTTTCACATCATTTGGCGCAAGGTTTGTTATGCCGACTACTTCATCAAAATCGTCGTGGAGGGATTAAAGGACACCCCTTAAAAATTAACCTGTTTAATGATGAATATGACCCCACTTATGCTAAAAAAAATATTCTTCATTTGATGAATACGCTTCCACACCCCATCATGATTTCTCCAATGGGAACACCTACAACTGAGTCTTATGCGCCTTGGATAAAAGAAAAGAAAGTCATGGTGCTGTTGCCATTTACTGGTAGCCAATCTTTACGAAATACAGAATATGAGAATATTGTATTTTATTTTCAAAACGATGCCTATGGGCTAACACTCATGACCAAATGCCATGAAATATGTGATGCGCACAAGGTTCAATACATTGATGTACCACATACGCGCGTCTATCCCAATATTGAAAATGCTGTCAAAGATATTAAAAAATTTGCACCCGATGCATTGTTATTTTTTTCTCTTGCAACCCCTGCAAATCTACTCATTAATACATTAGGCATCTATCAAATTTCAAATATATATTTATATGCTGCGTCGCCTGCATCTGATCGGATATTGGATTGCCTTAAAAATCTAGGAAAACCCCTTACCTTCTGCCAAACCGTCCCGCCATTAGATATAGATTTAGAAATTTTAGAACATTATCGCCAAGACTTAAAAGAAACGACTTTTTTAGCATCGCACTCTGCCAATTGTTTGGAGGGATATATCAATGCCTCAATTTTATGCGATATTTTAGAAAAAACAGATCCGCCTTATACCCCTGAAAATCTTTTAAAAACCATAGAAAAAATACAGCATTATAACTTCAAAGGTTTAACACTGCATTTTAATGCAGAAAAACGAGAGCTTTTCGATAAGATTTGGATAGTGACCAAAGTTCCTAAATAATATTCTCAAAACGAATTGATTATTTTATTCGCAAAAAATATTGAAAACATATCTTATTGATTAGACAATATTGTTAAATGGTCTATAGTTATTGTAGTATCTACATTATCTTTCGTTTTTAAGCGAGTTAACCGTGAAACAAGATGCAATGAAGAATTCTGGAATTCTTCCTTATCAGGAAGCTCCAGGTGAAGATTACATGAACGAGAAGCAATTGGCACATCTCGAGAAAATATTATTGGCCTGGCGTACATCTTTAATGGAAGAGGTAGATAGAACAGTGACCCATTTAAAGGATGAAGCTGCAAATTATCCTGATCCTTCTGACAGAGCGAGCCAGGAAGAAGAATTTAGTATTGAGTTAAGAACACGTGATCGCGAACGCAAACTCATTAAAAAAATTGAAGATGCGCTTGAGCGTCTTCGTGAAGATGATTTTGGATACTGTGAAGCTTGTGGCATAGAAATTGGCATGAAACGACTTGAAGCACGACCAACTGCAACACTTTGCATTGACTGCAAAACCTTATCCGAACTCAAAGAAAAACAAAATCAAGGCTCCTAAATCAAAGCCTCAATCCCTTTCATATGAATAGCCAATGCATTTTGATGTTGTTTTATCACCATTCGACCATTGGCTACCATCTCTTGATAGAAACCTTCATCCACTTTCAAACGATGTATAGCATCCATACATTCCTGGCTAGTGTTCACTTGAATCAACGCATTATTTTCTAAAAGTATTCGAACCATATCCTGCTGATTATACATAAAAGGTCCCGTCAATACTGGAACACCTTCACCGAGCGGCTCCAATACATTATGTCCACCAATGGGGACTAAACTGCCTCCCACAAAAGCACAATCCGCAATCGCATAAAGAGAAGACAACTCGCCCATAGCATCGACCAAAAGAACATTCATATGCCTCTTAAAAGCAGTTAAATTTGAAAATCTTGCTACCTCATCTGGGAATGCTTGTTCGAGTAAGATATAAACTGCATTAAAACGCTCTGGATGGCGTGGCACGACAATCAATAAGGCATCAGGATGATTATTCTTAAATATTGACCACTCATTCAAAAGCTTTCCTTCTTCATCAGCATGCGTGCTTCCCCAGACAACTATAAATCGTTGAGCATTCATTTTTTTAAATGTATTCCAGTATTCGGGAATGTTCTCTTGCGGCCCTTGCATAAACTTCAAATTGCCAGCAACTTGAAGTTTACCAGGTTGGGTTCCTAGTGCTATCAATCGTAATTTATCTTGTTCACTTTGTGCATAAATCATTGAAAATGCGTTCAATATTTTTTGCCACAACCAACGAGTCTTGAGATACCGACCATAAGAACGATTGGAAATACGGGCATTAGCAAGAATGACAGGAATATGGGAAAGTTGGCAATGTGATAAAATACCTGGCCAGATCTCTGTTTCAAAAATCATCAATAATTTAGGCTTTCTATCCTTTAAAAATCGTAATACGGCCCATGAAAAATCATAAGGACAGTATTGGTGCTCAACACGATCACCCCACATCCTTCTCACTTGTGCCGAACCCGTGGGGGTCATGGTGGTGATCAGTACCTTCCAGCCCTTATCTAAGCAGGCTTGCACAACCGAACATGTTGCAACGACCTCACCCATGGATACCGCATGAATCCAGATATCAACAGATTTATGAGAGCGATAAAATCCAAAACGTTCATTTAGGCGTTGTCGATAAGCTTTTGCTTGTTTACCTCGGCACCATAAGTACAAAGCAACCCATGGTAATGCTAGAAACCAAACCAGATCATACAGAAATAAAAATAAACGCATTTTGTCTCAAAAAACAAACTTTTAGCTATTTTATCGATTATCAAACAACGCTGCAACCCATGGAAACTTGCTTCTCCAGCGATTGACTGTCGCTCAAGTAAAAATGCGCGACATAAGCTAAAGTTGAAAAGAATCTGGTCAATATACTTAAACTAAGTCGTACAACCTGCGCAAACAGATCAAAAAGGGCTCCAGCTAGATTAAAAACTTTTTGATAATCGTCTAAAAAAACCTGCTCTTGCTCGACTTAATAATTAAATATGCTTTCTCTTCCTTAGGGATATCAACTTCAGGTTTCATGATATATCTTTCGCTTTAAAATGGATATACGTTATACTATCAAAATCATACATTTCACTTTTAGTTAAATTTTTATGCAATTCATGGGCAAATTTGTGGGCGGGGCCCTCGGTTTCATGATGGGTGGAACCCTCGGTGCAGTTTTTGGCGTCCTTATTGGCGGCGTTTTCGACCGTGCGCTTGCTCAACACCTCCACCAACCTTATCAACAATATTTTCGTGAGAAACGTCCTCATATTCAAGGGGCATTTGTCAAAACAATATCCTGTCTTCTAGGAATTTTAGCAAAAGCAGATGGTCGAGTCTCAGAACTTGAACTCCAATATGCCAATCAAGTTTTCAGCGATTTAAAATTAAATGATGATGAACTGGAAAATGCCAAGAAATGGTTTACAACCAGCAAAAATGGCCAAGTTCAATTTGTTGATGTGGTTCGCATGTTAGATTATCTAAAAGAAAAAAATCTCTTCCTTTGTAAAGTTTGCTTGGACATCAGTTATCAAATGGCAAAATTGGATGGTTTAAGCATAGAAAAAATCAAACTCATGAATAGCCTCTTGTCCTCGATTGGATTTGCCCCTTTAGAAAGTATTTTTAAGCCTGAGGAGTTTTGGCAATATGTACATGCAGAACAAATGCACCGCCAACAAAACTACCAACATGAAACGCCGCCCAAACAACAGCAATATGCGCCCTTTCAAGCTTATGAGATTTTAGATTTACAACCAAACGCAAGCCAACATGACGTAAAAAAAGCTTATCGAAAATTAATGAGCCAATATCATCCGGATAAGATGATGGCAAAAGGTGCTTCACAAAGAGAAATTAAAGAAGCTACAGTAAAAACCCAACAAATCAGCAAAGCATATCAACAGATTTGTGATTTGAAGGGTTGGTAAGAAAATTACGCGTTAAAATTAAAACCTTCATTTTCTAAAAGTTTATATATTTCATCCGCCATGATTTGATGTGCACGCTCAGAAGGATGGTACAAATCAAAGAATAAATAACCCTCACAATTATCCATCGCTTGTGGGTAAGCGATAGAGCTAATATTGCTCAAAAAGCGTGATTTTTTTACCACCGCATCTTGGATATTGGCATTCATCAAATGTTCATAACAAGTATGCGTTGCATCGATAAAACCATGTTTTTGGGGATTATCTACAATATCACCCATCACTTTGGTGACATCATAAAATGCGAAACGTACTCGCGTGTATCGCGCTTTCATTCGTCGAACCACTTCGGCAAATTGTCGATTATGTTCCAATGACATATACTGCAACTCAGTCCCAGCTTCAAACTCAATTGCAGCAGGTGTTCTCGACAAGTCAGGAATATTGATTAAAAGAAAATTTCTAGCACCAATTTTTACCAATTTTGAAATGGAACGCTCAATCACCTGATTCACATTTCGAATCGTTTCTTCAGGATTTTCTGGCAAATTGAAATAATTATTCGCCCCCATCCAAATCACATACAATGCTTCGGGATTGGCTATATTTTGATTTTCATCCAGATAATTTTGTATTTGCTGTTGCAATGAAAATGATGTGTCTTCATTACTTTCATCCAAAGAAATCCCCGCTCCACCAAAAGCATAGTCTTTTAAGCGATCGGCTCCATTTGATGGGTACAATTTCTCCATCAATAGCTCAATCCACACGGGACCATTGGTAAAACGTCCTTGAAAGTAAGGTGGGGACAAAGGCAATTGATGCCCCATAAACTCATACAAATTTCCATTATCCGACAAACTATCTCCAAAAACGACAACTTCAGTGAGCGGTTTTGCCTGTACTGCAAAACCCCAAACCAGCAATAACACAGATAAAAAACTTTTCAACATATCTGATTCCTTTAAATCAAACCAATATCGTTTACGCTACATCACCCTGAGTTTTTAAATGTAGCTGTCGACCACATACCCAAGCTTTCTTTAAATTCTCAACCACATTTTTTGACAAACCACCTGGGAGGTAAACTGTAGCGTGTTCTTCAAAAATTTTCAAACCATTTATTTGTGCGCCAGGAATTCCACCTTCATTCGCTAATGCACCAATAATTTGTCCTGGACGAACACCATGATTTCGACCCACAGCAATGCGATATAAAACTTGATCACTCATTTTCCGACCGCGCATCCCTCTATCTTGGTCTCGATCACGGAAATTATCACGTTCACCACGTCCACGACGCGATCCAAAATCTCTTTCGCCATGGCGTTCACGGAAATTACCGCGATCTCGCTCACGAAAATTACCCCGCTCCCGCTCTCCACGCTCACGGGTTTGTGAAACATCATATGGGGATTCAGCAGAAGTCACCCAATTGTCTTGTTTTAATTGCATTTTCGCAAACATCACCGCTAAATCTTCCCAACGGTAACCTTGTTCTTCTACCAATTGAGTTAAAGCTGCATGAAAATCAGGAGATGCAGTATGTTGCATATTTTCTTTAATACTGGCAATAAATTGCTCTTGTTGACGCATGCGAATAAATCCATCCGTTGGAACTTGCATTTTCTGAATTTTTTGTTGGGTATGACGTTCAATCATGTTTAATTGTCGCGCTTGTTTGGGCTCAACAAATAAAATACTTTGCCCCGAACGACCCGCTCGTCCTGTACGACCAATACGGTGTACATAAGTTTCAGGATCGCCTGGCATATCGTAATTAATCACTTGCGTCACTTGTGAAACGTCCAAACCACGCGCAGCGATATCTGTTGCAACCAATACATCTGCACTGCCACGACGAAATTGTTGAATTAAGCGCTCGCGCATGGCTTGTGCTAAATCACCATTCAAAGCAATCGCATGAATTCCTGAACGGATTAACGCTTCAGCAACCTCTTCAGTTTGTTGTTTGGTTCTTACAAATACAATTTTTGATCCTTCATCTGCAATCGAAAGCAACTTAATTAATGCATCTGTTTTTTGAGATGACTGTGCAAACAAGAATAATTGTTGAATTTTAGGCATCATTTGTTCTTCAGCTTCAATTTCTACAATCGCAGGTTCTCTTAAGTAACGATTAACCAACTGACGAACACGTGGTGGCATGGTCGCAGAGAAAAGTGCTGTTTGACGTTGTTCTGGAATGTTTTCCATGATGTTTTCAACATCTTCAACAAATCCCATACGCAACATTTCATCGGCTTCGTCTAAAACAAAATATTCAACAAAACCTAAATTTAAAGTACCACGCTCAATATGATCAATAATACGACCTGGGGTACCCACAACAATAGCGCAGCCTTTTTTGAGTTGTTTAATTTGAGGAATATAAGATTGCCCACCGCATAATGCTATCGTCTCAATTTTTGGCATATGCTTGGTTAGGTCTTTAATATGTTGTTCGACCTGTAAAGCCAATTCTCGAGTTGGCGTAATGATCAGTGCCTTTGGTGCACTTGCTTTTTTTGTTGATGCCAAACGTTGTAACATGGGAAGAACAAAAGCAGCGGTTTTACCTGTACCGGTTTGAGCTAATCCTAAAACATCTTTGCCTTCTAATAAATATGGAATGGTTTGTTGTTGAATGGGGGTTGGTTTTTTGAAATTTAAGGCTTCTAAGGCTGTTAAAATAGTAGGCTCAAATTGGAATTCTGTAAAACTTTCGGTCAATTTATGCATTTGAAAATCCAAGAGTAAAAAAATGATTATTTTTTATACAATATAAAAAAGAATCCAATTTTAACACAAATTTCCAAAAATTATTATTTTTTTTTTAAATTCTGTATGCATTTTTTGCAAAAAAGCTAAAATTAACTGCTTTTATAGGAGCAATCCTAAACGTGTTGCCTGCTCTATGGCTTGTTTTGCGTCCAATTCTAAGGCTTTATATGCACCACCAATTAAATGCACATCTAAACCTTTTTCTTGCAACTGGTGATATAAATCCTGACGTTCTTCTTGCCCAGCGCATAAAATAATACTATCCACCTGTAATAAACATGGCTGTCCATTTACCATTAAATGTAATCCACGATCATCAATTTTCTGGTATTCCACGCTCGTTATGCTCTTAACCCCCCACTTTTTTAGCTCCAAACGATGAATCCAACCTGTTGTTTTGCCTAAATGCGCACCAATCCTGGATTTTTTACGTTGTAAAATGGTCACTTCTCGTTGAATTGGAGGTACTTGAGGGGCCATCACTCCCCCTGGATGCGCCACTTTTAAATCAATGCCCCAATAGCTGGAAAAATTATTGGGCTCTCCGCATAACCATGTGGCCATATCAATTCCAATCCCGCCCGCGCCAATAATGGCAACTCGTTTACCAATCTCTCGTTTCCCATGCAATGCATCCAGATAAGTCATCACACTCGAATGAGATATACCTGGTATTTTAGGGATTCGGGGAAGAATACCTGTGGCAATAATGACACTATCATAATCAGCCAGCATCTCCAAAGTTGCTAGGGTATTCAACTTCACATCGACTTCCAGCAACTTCAGTTGAGCCTTGTAATAATCAATTGTATACTGATAGTCAGCCTTTCCAGGAATTTGCTTCGCCAGATTAAACTGCCCCCCTAAGTGGGATTGTGATTCAAATAAGGTCACATGATGACCTCGCTCCGCAGCAGTTTTTGCAAATGCCATTCCAGCAGGACCACCACCAACCACGGCCAAACGCTTGGCATGGTGGGTTTGTTCTAAGACCAGACTGCCTTCTCGACAGGCAAATGGATTGACCAAGCACGAGGCACTTTTCTTTTCAAACAATTGATCCAAACATGCTTGATTACAAGCAATGCAGACATTAATCAGCTCTCGATGACCATGTCGCGCTTTATCTACCCAGGCAGGATCCGCTAAAAAAGGACGCGCCATAGCCACCATATCCACATCACCTGTTGCCAGTATTTCTTCAGCCTTTTCTGGTGTATTGATTCGATTTGCACCAATTAAGGGTAGACTTACTTCTGGGCGCATCTGTCGTGTTAAAGGAATAAATGCTCCTTGAGGTACCATCGATGCAATCGTTGGAATGCGCGCTTCATGCCATCCAATTCCGGTATTGATGAATGTCGCCCCAGCTTGTTCTATTGCTTTAGCTAACGCAACAATTTCAGGCCAAGCACTACCCTCCGGTACTAAATCCAACATCGACAATCGAAATATAATGATAAAATCGTCACCTAATTTTTCTCGTATTTGGCGTACAATCTCGACTGCAAATTGCATGCGGTGCGAAAAATCGCCACCCCACTTATCTCGACGTTGATTGGTCGATGCCACTAAAAATTGATTAATCAGGTAGCCCTCGCTACCCATGATTTCAACGCCATCATACCCTGCTTGTTTCGCAAGTTTTGCACAACGTACAAAATCGTTTATTGTTGAATGAACGCCTCGGCGTGTCAATTTCCAAGGGCGAAAAGGCGTAATGGGAGATTGTATAGAGCTAGGCGCTACTGACCATGGATGGAAAGCATAACGCCCGGCGTGTAAAATTTGTAAAATCAGTTTGGTATCAAATTGATGAACCGTTTGGGTTAACAACGTATGTTTATTCACTTCTTTGCTGGTCGTAAGCTTTCCTGCAAAAGGGGATAAACGACCCGCCCAATTGGGAGAAAATCCACCTGTAATAATGGTGCCAACACCAGCTTGAGCTCGGGACTTATAGAATTGAGCCAATCTTTCAAAGCTTGGATGATCTTCTTCTAAACCCGTGTGCATCGACCCCATCACCACCCGATTTGCGATGGTGGTATGGGGCAACACGAAAGGTCGAAAAATGTGCGGATAATGTTCGCTTTTATCAATCGCTTTGATCACTGAAAACCATCCTTGGTCTCTAGACTATCTCTTATTGATGTCTAAATATAATTGCAGAACGTTCTGGACCTGTCGATAGATAATGTATCTTCACTTCCAATATTTCTTCTAAACGCAACACATAATGTTTTGCCGCTTCGGGTAAATCATCCCAATGTTGAACATTCATTGTGGACTGTTTCCAACCTGGATGTGTTTCATAAATCGGCTCAATGTCAGCATAGTCTTCAATCACAGCTGGAGGAGCCATCATCATTTCACCTGTTTTACGATTTCGGTAACCAGTTGCAATTTGAATGGTCTCAAACTCATCCATCACATCCAATTTGGTCACACACAATGAGTTGATGCTATTTAACACAATCGAGCGTTTCACCAATACCGCNNCGACGGGGACGTCCAGTAACAGAACCAAACTCATGTCCACGAGTCGCTAACATTTGGCCTTCTTCGTTATTGAGTTCTGTTGGGAATGGTCCGCTGCCCACACGCGTAGTATAAGCCTTAGCAACCCCTAAAACAGTTTTTAGATTTAAAGGGCCAAATCCTGTTCCATTGACCACGCTGCCAACACAAGTATTGGATGATGTGACAAATGGATAGGTTCCATGATCCACGTCTAAATGAATGCCTTGCGCACCTTCGAATAAAATGGTCTCTCCTGCACGATGATGAGCATCCATTAATGCTGTAATATCAGCGACTAATGGGCCTAGTTGTGCTTGCCATACAGGCAATGCTTCCAAAACAGGGTCCATCGAAATGGGTTCTTGGTGATATTTATGAACCAAGAGGAAATTATGGTATTCATAAATTTCTGTCAATTTTTGTTTAAATCGTTCAGGATGAAAAATATCAGCGATACGCAATGCTCGGCGAGCGACCTTATCTTCATAAGCTGGTCCAATTCCGCGACCCGTTGTCCCGATTTTATTATCGCCTTTGCTATTTTCACGCGCCAAGTCGAGTGCTGCATGAATAGGTAATAATAATGTGACCCTATCACTGATGCGCAGTTGTTGCTTGACAGGAATTTGCAATGCAACCAATTCCTGAATTTCAGCCATTAATGCATCTGGCGACAAAACCACACCATTACCAATGTAACAATCTTTATTGGGATGTAAGATACCTGATGGTAATAAACGCAATACCAATTTTTTTCCATTATAGTACAAGGTATGTCCAGCATTATGTCCACCTTGAAAACGAACAACTGCTTTTGCAGTTGCCATTAAAGTATCAATAATCTTACCCTTGCCCTCATCACCCCATTGGGCACCAATCAATACTAAATGATTTGTCATAACAAAACCTTTAATTCATCAATAAAACCTACCATCATCATAGCAGGGCCATATTAATCTGTTTTTCCACCGGTCCCTTGATGTAATAATCCAAAAAAGTCATTATTTGTATCCACCACAAACATACTGTTTTGTTGACGGAATGTCGCTTGATATGCCTTTAAACGACGATACAACGAGAAAAATGCAGGGCTTTTTTGATATGCATTCGCATAGATTTCTGCCGCTTTTGCTTGTCCATCTGCACGAACCAACGCCGCATCCTTATTCGCTTGCGCAACAATGACAGTGACCTGTGCATCTGCTGCTGCCTTAATTGCTTCTGCGGCCGCTTCACCATCTGCACGATGATGATTCGCAATTTTTTGCATATCGGCACGCATGCGCTGATAAATTGCAGCACTGGTGCTTTCTGGCAAATCAATTCCTTTGATGCGAACATCAACCACATGAATCCCTAAGCTTGCAGCTTGCGCTTCAGCTTTTTGGCGCAGCACTTCCATAATGTCATCACGACCTCCAGAAACCACTTCGGCAATTAAGCGTTTACCAAATTGCGCGCGCAAAGAGGTATTTAATTGCTGTTCCAACAAGGTTTCCGCTTTGTATGAATTACCACTTGTCGCTTTAAAATACTTTGGAATGTCTTGAATCTGCCACTTGACATAATAATCCACAATCACGTCTTTCTTTTCTTTGGTTACAATTCGAGAAGATTTGATATCCAAAGTTTGTAAGCGCGTATCAAATATTCGAACTTGATCGATTAAAGGAATACGCACATGAAGTCCTGGACCAAATACCACAGGATTTTGAGACTGGCCAGCGGTGACCAATCGCCCTAACCGAAGTAGAATTCCATGCCGCCCCTGGTTCACAACGAACATACATGACGAGACCATCATCAAGCATAGAACGACCAACGTCATCAATAATTTTTGAGCTTGGTTCATTAAATATCTCTCCTTGTACTACGAATCACCTGTGGAGCACTCGACGCCATGGCTTGCTGATCGTCAATAGCCTCACGTCCCTCAGAAGAATGTGTCCAATCCACTTGTTGATCTTGCGTCGATTGAATCTCTGACTTTGCTTTTAGTGCTTGCTTCATAAAAGGAAGATACATCGCAGGTGCTTGTTTTGCATCAACAAAAATTTTCGGATTTTGGCTCATAATTTGTTGCATGGTCTCAATATACATCCGCTCTGCAGTAATCTTGGGTGCCAGTAAATATTGTGGCAACAACTGCATAAATTCAGCCGTCTGTCCTTGAGCCTCAAGAACAACCTGCTTTGCAAAAGCATCTGCTTCTTGAGCAATCCGTTTTGCTTGTCCTTCCGCAATCGGCACCACTTTTGCTTCATATGCACGAGCCTGTTCAATAAAGCGTCGCTCGTCTTCCTGAGCTTTAATTGCATCATCAAAGGCACTTTGAACATTTTCAGGCGCACGTGCGGGTTGTGGTGCTACACTAATGATTTGAATTCCCGTTTGATAACGATCTAAAATTTTTACTAAAGATTCTTGAACTTGTCCGCCCCAGACTTCTCGACCTGCTGTAATCAATTGATCTAAAGTTGTTGTGCCCACAACTTGGCGTAAGGCGCTCGAGGTTGCCTGTTGTAAACTTTCTTCTGCATCAGCAACGTTATATAAATAAGCTGATAAATCAGCAATTCGATATTGTACCGCAATCGAGACGGCAACTAAATTTTCATCTTTGGTGAGCATTTGTCCTGAATATGAATAATCTGAAACCCTATCCACATTTAAGACAACTTTTTTAGCAATAATACTTGGGATCCAATGGGGGCCTGCGCCAACTGTTTCAGTATATTTACCAAAATATAAAATGGCCGCTTGTTCAGCTGGATTCACAATAAAGATACCTGATAAAACCCATAGTAATGCTGCGCCAACAGCAAATAAACCACCCACGGTTTTATTGGGCGATTCAGATGGCTTTGTATTAAAAGGGCTATTGCCATTGCCGCCTTTTTTATTGCCGCTTAGCCATGAATTCAATTGTTTTTGAAACTTTTTCAATGCTTCTTCTAAATCTGGAGGTTGTTGCTTACCACTCCATGGATCCTTGTTTCCAGAATCATTCCAACTCATTCTATCTATTCTCCAAATTAATGCCAACGAAAAATTGTAATCGATTCGCACCGCTGAAACAAGCAACTTATCCTTGGCGCATATATATGATATCAAAAACCTCATGTCCTAGATTTTTACCACGAACTTCAAATTTTGTTGTCGGACGCCAATCCGGTTTTTCTACATATTTTTTTGTAGGACTGGTATTGACCAATCGTTGGCATGGCGAAATCTGTTCTAGCATAAACTCAGCATAAGGTGCCCAGTCGGTTGCGCAATGTAAAAAGCCCCCGATATTTAAACGAGAAGCAATTAAATTTACAAATTCAGTTTGGACTAAACGGCGTTTATGGTGTCTTTTTTTAGGCCATGGATCAGGAAAATAAATTTGCACGCCTGCTAGACTATCGACAGGGATATAATCTTTCAATACGATTTTAGCATCATGAGGAGCTATCCGAAGATTCGTTAAGCCCAAACCTAGAATTTCTGAAAGAATCATACCGATCCCCGGGCGATGTACTTCAATCCCTATAAAATTCTTTTCAGGATAGGCTTGCGCCATTTTTATCAGCGAGTGCCCCATCCCAAAACCAATTTCAACAATGGTCTGTGCTTCACGTTCAAAAATTTCATTAAAATGCCAAGGACGATTTGCCAAACTTAATCCATAAGCTGGAAGTCCATATAAATAACCTTGATTTTGTTTTTGTCCACAACGACCATTGCGAATTACAAAACTTTTAATTTGATCATTCATTTGAAATATAAAATATGTTTAAAACTGTGCGAATTATCCCAAAAAAACGCTTCAAACGCAAAAGAATTGCTCATTTTGCCTCTAAAGATAAGTAATGCGCCAATATTTCTATTATTATCAGGCTAGTTAACTATATTCCGTTCGACTATTCAGGATATTGTTTTATTTCCTTATCTTATGTTTTTATTTAAAACTGACTAAAACATTTGCATTTAAAGAGAAAAAGTGATAAATTTTCACGAAATTAAGTGCGCAATTATTGCTAGAATTCTAAATTTTTGCTATAAAGTTCCCTTTTATTATTTGGATTGGAATTGCCGTCACGTTTAATGCTTGATGTCATCCAGGAGTATGTTATGTCAAAAATATGTCAAATCACAAAAAAACGCCCTACAACAGGGAATAAAGTTTCGCATGCGAACAACAAAACCAAACGTCGTTTTTTACCCAACATGCAAACACATCGTTACTGGGTTGCCAGTGAAAACCGTTTTATCAAATTAAAGCTGAGCACGAAAGCAATGCGCGTGATTGATAAAGTGGGTATTGACGCAGTATTGGCTGATTTAAGAGCCAACGGCGAAATCTAATCAATCTTTTTTAGGAAATTGAGGCTATCATGGCTAGTAAAATCAGAATCAAATTAAAATTAGAATCTACTGCAGGTACAGGACATTTTTACACAACAACTAAAAATCCACGTACCCAAACTGAAAAAATGAAACAACGTAAATACGATCCTGTTGCTCGTAAACACGTAGAATACGTTGAAAAGAAAATCAAATAACATCGATTTTCTTTTGAAAAAAGCGCACTCCATGCGCTTTTTTTTCGCCTCAACATTTTAATTTCATCACAAAAATAATCATTTTTTGACAATAGCAAATTTTTTTTCTGTAAGTTAGACTAGAATTAGGATGTAGGAATTTTTTAATGTTGCATGGAGTCTATTATGAATATACAAATTATTGGTCATGGCGTTGAAGTGACCCCATCCCTTCGTTCATTTACTGAAGAAAAATTTTCAAAACTCAAAAGGCATTATGCACAAATTCAATCTTGTCACATCACTTTTGATATTGAAAAACTAGATCAGGTCGCTCAAGCCACCATTCTCTTTAACAAATCAGAAATTCATGCAAAAGCCGAGTCTATTGATCTCTACAGTGCGATTGATTTATTATTAGATAAATTAGAGCGTCAACTGTTAAAACACAAAGAAAAACATAACAACCATCACCCAGACGCTTAAACGACTTAAGAACTTGGCTATTGCGCAATCAATAGCCTATTTTTTCTTTTCATTTTTAAATGATTGAGCATTGAATATGATTAAAATATCTTTACAACTAACTAATCAGTTAGGGTTGCATGCACGAGCTTCTGCGAAATTTGTTGCCACCGCTTCTAAATATCTAAGTAAAATTGATGTCTGTCACGGCAAACATACCGTGAACGGTAAAAGCATCATGGGAATCATGATGATAGGCGCCAAATGTGGCAGTCAAATTGATTGTACCATTGATGGCGAAGATGAAACTGAATTAGCCAAAGCGTTAAAAACACTATTGGCTAATAAATTTGATGAAGAAGAGTAGCTTGATTATTTGCTGACTTCTCTATTTTTATTCTTATGCTGAAATCTCAATCGTCTAACTTTTTGCATCATATAAAGGGTCTGAATAGGCCCTGATAATGCATAACCAAATGTTATTAAAAACATTAAAGTAGCTGGACTTGCTGCAATCGCAATAAACACTGCAACCACCATTAACACCGTTACAAATGAAATTTTACCTTTTAAATCAATGTCTTTAAAGCTGTGATAACGAATATTAGACACCATTAATAATGCCGTAAATACCGTAACAGCCATGGTCATCCATGCCGTGATCGTAGTATTCCACTCATATTGTTGGCAGATAAAAACCCAAGACGATAAAAATGCGGCTCCTAAGGTACATGAGAGGCCTTGAAAATAGCGTTTATCAGCTTTGTTAATTTGCGTATTAAACCGTGCCAAACGGAGTGCAACTGCCGCTGTAAACATAAAGGCTATAAGCCACCCTAATTTTCCATGGTATTGTAAATTCCAACTATACACTAATAGTGCGGGCGCAACACCAAAGGTCACCATATCGGATAAACTATCGTATTCAGCACCAAATGCCGTTTGAGTATTGGTTAAACGCGCAATGCGGCCATCTAATCCATCAGCAACCATACCAATAAAAATTGCAATGACTGCTGTTTCAAAATGATTCTTCAAAGAAGCCACTATCGAATAAAATGCGGCAAATAAACTTGAAGTTGTAAATAAATTTGGTAATAAATATATTCCAGGATGTCCTACGCGTCGTCCCACAGTATCCCCCAAATTGCCTAAATTAGAAACAAATAAAGCAAGTATCATATCACAGTTGTTCCTTTGTGAAAATGTTACTGGCCTGGAACCTTTACGAATCGGCATTAAACTGTTAAAAATAGTATAAATACTGATTCAATGAGAACCCATTTTTCTTATGAACCCATCAAAACATCATACTCATCATAAAATACACTTCATCAAAAAAGCAGCATGGGTTGCAATTTTTACCAATGGTCTTTTAGGACTTTTAAAAACCATTGGCGGATTTTTATTTCAATCACACGCATTGATCGCCGATGGCTTACACAGCCTATCCGATTTGGTCATTGACTTTATGGTCATTATTGGCGGACATTGGAGTCATAAAGCAGCTGATGAGGAGCACCCCTATGGGCATCAGCGTATTGAAACCGCCATGACGCTGATGATTAGCCTATTTCTAATTTTAACTGGCGTCATTATTGCTTATGATGCGCTCATTGGCCTATTCCATCCCCTACTCACTAAACCAAGTATCAAAGCGCTTTTACTCGCTGGCATATCTGCCGTTGCAAATGAAGGTTTATTTCGCTATACCCAATATTTAAACCGAGATATTAAAACCGATTTATTAGAGGCTTGTGCATGGCATCATCGCTCGGATGCCCTTACTGCCGGTGTTGTAGTGCTGGGTATTCTTCTCAGTATAGTTGGCCTTCATTCATTTGATCATATTGCAGCCATCATTGTGGGCGGCATGATTGTCAAAATGGGCTGGGATTATACCTGGGAAAGCATACAACAACTCATCGATAGGGGTGTTGACACGCAAACACATCAAAAAATTAATGCCACGATTAAAAAAATTCCGGGTGTTGATAAAGTTCATCAATTAAGAACGCGTTTGATGGGGCAGGATATTTATGTAGATGCGCATATCCTTGTCGATCCATTTATCTCGGTATCCGAGGGGCATTTCATTGCACTGAAAGTTCACCATGAACTCCTCAAAAAATTTCCGGCCATTCGTGATGTGACGATTCATGTTGATCCAGAAGATGATGAAGATCAACAACCCAATCTTTTGCTGCCGGACTCAACTGAGATATCCGAAAAACTCATCAAACATTGGCGAAAAAAATACCCCAATATCATGGATTGGACGGTTCATTACCTCAATGGTGAAATCCAACTTGATCTTATCGTCAATGATGATATTTCAGCATTAGAAACGTTTAAAAATCAATTGCATAAAGATTGTCAGCATCAAAATTGGACGATAAAAACGATTCGCATATTGAGAGAACACGTGAGTATTGCTATACTGCCTCCGATTTAACCAAATTTTAATCAACTTATGGAATTAAAAACCTTAAATTTGTTGTTTGGCAGTGCCCTTTTTTTCATTATCTTTTTAGCGGGATGGGTTCCCCTTTATCAACGAAAAAAAGCCCACGAACATCACCACGAGTCGTTTATGGAAACGATTGCAACAGGTATTTTTCTGGGCGCCGCTCTTTTGCATATTCTACCAGAAAGCCATCAACTTTTTATTGATCAACAGATTACCTATCCCTTTACCTATCTGATTGCAGGATTAACCTTTTTATTCTTTTTATGGATGGAACATTTAGGCGAAGAGCTTTACCATAAAAAATTACAACAACATGCATTCATTAGTGTGGCTTGGTTAATGCTTACTGCTCATTCCTTCTTTGAAGGCAGTGCCGTGGGCTTATCTGCCGATATGTCTCTAACCATCGTCTTATTCATGGCTGTTGTTTCTCACAAATGGGCGGAGAGCTTTGCCATGGGCGTACAATTGGGCAAAAGCAAGTTAAGCTTTAAAATGAATACCGTACTGTTTATCATCTATGCCATGATGACGCCTATCGGCATGTTTCTTGGATACTACTTTAAAGGCATTGCGAATAACTTATACAGCCCGATTTGTATGGCCATATCAGCAGGCACCTTTATGTACTTTGGAACGCTGCACGGCTTGGAGCGCTGTGTGATGGTGCAGCGTTGTTGTAATCTAAAACATTTTAGTTATGTTATTTTGGGTTTTCTTTTGATGGCCATCGTTGCTTAAATTAGAAAAACACCTGAAATCGCTGTGAAAACATTTTTTCATCCGGACGATTTATCACTGCACTATCCACACCACGTCCGTAAGAATAACCCGTTACACACCCCGGACTCACTGGGGCATTAATTGCGCCCGTTGAGCAACCTCCGCTAAAGGCCGTTTGCTCATACTCGACGGAAAATCGTATATTCTTATTCCAATACCAGTTCAAGCCAACAGACCATGTATTAGCATGTGATACCGATAACCTCGGATCAGAATACACATAATTGACAATATTATCCGATACCAAATAATCATCAAAGACTGAACTATCCAAATGCATTCCTGTTAAGCGCAAAACCAACTGTAATGCCCCATAAGCACCTTTGTCATTGAAATTTAACTCACGATTGGGAGCCATATCATACAAACTAACACTTTCCCCAGTGAAATTATATAAAAATTGAATTTGATTGGCTTTGTTCATCTGGCGTAAAGGAATATAGTATGTGTTATTTCCACTAGGTCCTGGAGTTAAATGCTGCAATGTTTGTGTGTAGTCCATGATTAAAGCCGCTTGATTATAGCGCCAAAATAAAAATGGATGAATTCGCGCTCGCTTCCCATTTGCATTCACAGAAGATATATAACTAAATGCCGGATTAACACCTGCAGTTAAAATACTTGGTAAAGTCCCTTCATTGTTGGCATTCTCTGTTGACGCAGAGGCACCAAATCCAAATAATTTCAACAAAGGTACTTGTAAGTCGATAAAGGGATTTGTAAAAATGCGAGCCTCAAACGCCTTCGAATGAACCGTTGCAATTTCAGAACTTGCACCGATGACATTGGTAGGGTTCAGACCCGGATTGGTGTTATCAGCATTTCCATTGAACATACCCAACTGATAGGCAAATAAATCCGTCAAACCAAAATACGACGCTATAATATTATAATTAGAGGGCTCAGAGGGGCCAAAAGAACCATAAGCCACCACACCCATTTCACGATTGGGGCCTAAATATGTTGAATAGCTGCCATACATAGTAGGAACAATTGCAGCACTTGCGGTATTTTCAAATCCTGCCACTAAACTGAACTGCTTTCCTGCTCGCACACTCATAAAGCGATAACGATGTATATCCATAAAGGCATCAAATAAACGAACTTGGGAAACGCCAAAGTCTGGATTGATATACATCGTGACATCTTGATTAAACACAGCCTCCAGCTGTGGTCGAAGATTTAAAATCCAAGATCTGTTCACAACATTTCGATCAAATATAGGAACCCCTGCAACGCCATCAACTACTGTTAAACCCTTAGTGTCCATCAAAGTATTATTATCGAACTTTCCTAAGAAACGAAAACGCAGTTTGGATTCTTGATTTGGTGCTACCAACTGAAATTTGGCTCCGGGCAAGGGTAGATAGCGTTCATAATCTCTTTCCCAAAAATTACCTTTGGTCGGTGCTTTTGGAAAATGTTGTTTGACTTCGCTTAATAAAGCCATTTGTTTGGCTTGAAGTTTTTTCAATACTTCAATCTTTTGATGATTTTCCGTCATCTTTTTTTGGAGACTTTCAACGCTTTGCTCAACATCAGCAGAAAACCCGATGTGAGCAAACATCAATAAGCAACTGATTTTTCCAAAATCTTTTAAAACAAACATAACGTCTCTGCTCCCTTAAAAAGTAATTTGAAAACGTTGCATAATTACTTTTTCAGCAGGCCGATTTACAACTTGGCTGGTCGAGGCTGTTCCATAGACTGAATAACCTGTTAGACATCCTGGATTTACAGGTGCATTTAAAGCGCCCGTTGAACAACCACCCTCAAAATTGGTTTGATCATATTCCGTTGTAAAACGCAAATGCTGTGACCAAAACCAATTTAAACCAATACTCCAAGTGCTTGCACTTTGCACAGATTGACGTGGGTCGACATAGACATAAACCGTTTTATTTCCTGAAATGTAGTTTTTACTAAATAAAGAACTATCGATATTCAATTGCGACAGCCTGAATACAAGCTGCCAAGCACCATAAGCATCTTTTACAAAAGGTTTAAATTTTTGATTGGGTTCTAAATGAAATAAATTAAATTCTTCTTGTGTCAAATTATAAATGAACTGAATTTGACCTGCTGTATTGGTATCCTTGATGCTGCCAGGATATAAATAATTGGTTGATGTACCATAAATTAATGTTTGCATGGTTTTGGTCCAATCAGCCAATATTCCAAATGGTCCATAATGCCAACTAGCCTCTGGATGGACACGATTTCTCGTCCCATTTGCAACAACATTTTCATTGTAGAATACAATAGAGTTTTGCCCAACAGAGTATAAATCGGGCAAGTTAGCATTATTAGATGGCGATGAAATACTCGCCCCAACTCCGACACCCAAGTGCTGGAAAAAGGATTTTTCCATGGCTATAAATGGATTTAAAAATATCCTTCCTTCGTAATTTTTATTCGCAACCGCACTTGCTGCGGTCGAAAAGTTTGTTTCATTGATTGGATTGAAGCCAGGCTCTGTATTATCGGCAACCTCCCCCATAATCGCAAACTGATAAGAAAAGAAATCATCAAACCCAAATAAGCTCAAACCACGATAGTAAGGTTCTTGGCCCGATGGACCTAATGTTCCATGAATCATAAATCCAAATTCCCGATCAGGTGCCATCATCGATGGATAACCCTCTTCTTGAACAAATGCACGGGTTAAATAGTCAAAATTTGTAAAATAGTTCTCAATACCACTGACTAAACTCATTTGTTGTCCGATTTGCAAACCAAATCCACGATAGTAATTGATATCCATAAATGCATCATAGATTCGAGGCTGTCCTAAACCAAAATCCGGATTAACAAAATATTGAAAATAATCATACACCGTACCTTCTATAGATGGTCGGACACGTCGCATCCATATTCTATCAATCGTATTTCGGTTTATAATATTTACTTCAGAAGTCCCATTGTTTATTTCAATTCCTTGGGCATTGAAGAAAATATCCTGATCCACTTGTACCCATGCATGGAACTCTAATGAATTAGATTTATCTGCCGATTGAATCATAAAAAGTGGCGGATAGGGGTTGGGTGGATATCTTAGGTAATCACGCTGCGTAAAATCGGCAGCAATCGACTTAAAATGATAAGGTTGATATACAAATTGGGATTTTGGTAAAGGATTAGGCTTTGACGCTATCGAGAGTTTTTGTTTGGCAATATCGAGATCTCGCTGATTTTTAGATTGCTGTTTTACAAGCTCAGTCAATTCAGACTGCGTTTGTTTAAGTGCTTTTTCGATATCCCCAATTTTATCTTCAGTTGTTTCAGCGAAAGAAAAACCGACAGCCATACTCAAAGAGCACAGTGCTAAAAAATAACGAGCACAAGCCACAGAAAACCTCCGTATTTATTTATCCCTGATATGAATGTTACTGCGATACACAAGAAGAGTTACAAAAGAACACCCAAATGACCAGCTATAACAAACAACAATTCAAAAGTACTCTAACATTCAAATTTTCAATCTGCAAGACATGTAGCGTTGATTTATTTTGATTGTATAGCTTACCGCTTATCGCTATAATCCACATTTTGTTCTGATTTTTGACATGCATAATCCTGACACTAAAACACTCGAATCACTTGTATCTTATGACAATATTTTTAAAGTCATCAACAAACATGCTTTAGATCTGTCCTTATTTCTTCCAAATGAATTCAAACCCTATGCTGAAGATATTTTAAAAGTGAAAGGTACTCCATTAAATGGTTTAATTGGTGGTATGGTGAGTTGCGCATCGGGATTATTTTTGTATGCTTTAGGAGGTAGGCTTGCAAAATCATTCACAAGCTTAAGCTTGCTTGAGCGTTACACGCTAGCCGCCTCCCCCATGTTGCTGGGCGGATGTTTGCGCATTTGGGCAGCATCCAAAGCTGATCAGGGGAAGGGGAAAAATAGCATATTACAACTCCTAGGTATCTCCATGCTTGGCGTTGCTGGGCATGTGGTTATGCTCTCTTTAGACATAGACTTATCGGAGATCACTAGCCACAGTATTTATTACTATGTTTTTCTTTTAAATAATGTTTTGACAGGTATCGGCATTGCAACCTACTCCCCAGGTATGGCGCTAGGCGCACAATCTGCTCCTCAAGATACACCTGGCATTTGGAAACAACATCTTCAATTATCAAGTGGTGTTATCGAACACCCCATTCATCCAAGTTTTGTTGAAGAAAAGCTTTCGCCTATCCTACGAAGTACTTCCGGGCAGTATTTAGCGATAATTGCCTGTGCATCAAATTTCGCACCTGGTCTTACACTCATTAGTGCAAATTTTCTTATTCCATTGATTGGATTTCGAAATACCTGCATCTTCTTTGCAAGCATGACAGGACTTGGGATGTTGACAACCTATTATTGTGTACAAAACTCAATTCTAGATCAGCTCAAACAAATTAATCCCATGATTGATAATAGCGTCGAAATAAATATAGCCTCATTTATGGGTCAACGCATTTTTTCACAAGAAGTGCCCTTTTTTCAAAGGCTTTATAATTTAAACCCGCATGAAAAACACGAAATTTTCAAAGCTACTTTTGATTATACTATCACCTTTGGTTTACTCACAGCGCTAACCGCAATTGGCACGATTATTTTGGAACATAAAGGAGCCTCTGCTAATGCTGCCGTATTAACAATGGCAGGTGTTTCGCTGCTCTCATCGCTCATGCGGGGATTAATGACGCTATCCCCTCATTTTATTAAAACCGAACAATGGATGCGCATATCCTTGTCCATGATGCTTGTTTGTAGCTTGGTTTTAAAATATACCAATGATCTGACGCTCATTCAATCTAACATGCTGATTTTTGGGGTTTTTAATGGGATTGGTAATTATTGCGTCGTCGAAAGGATCTCACAAAAAATACCTCAAGATATTGGCTTGGCAACAGGAATATCGAGCGGGTTAGCTGCATTTTTAGCATTCCCAATCAGTATTTTGCTTGCTCAAGAAGACATGTGCTTTATGATCATCTGCTTTTTTGGATTGGCTTATCATAGCTACCATAGCCTCTCTCAGCATTGCATGAAAGAACCAAATGCGACAGTCTATGACGTTGATGACGTTGATGATATTGAAGAAGGTGTTTCAATGCAAAACACCCTTCCATAAGCATCGTGTGGCTCTTCACTATCGAAGAATACCGCGGGTTTGTATCGCCGCTTGCATCGCATCAATTAATGGAATGACCTCAGGGAACTCTTGTTGCATCATTTCCAATTCTGCAAGCGCTTGTTGAGTGGTTAAGCCTTTTCTAAAAATGATTTTATAAGCTCGTCTTAAAACATCAATATTCCCTGATGTAAATCCTGCTCGCTTCAAGCCAACCGTATTAATTCCACAAGTTGTTGCGTCATAACCCGAAATCATTAAATAAGGCAGCACATCTTTACCTACATAAGTTGCACGACCAATAAAAGCAAAAGCACCAATTCGACAGAACTGATGAATCGCAGCATACCCACCTATAATCGCATGGTGTGCAACATGAACATGGCCCGATAATGCACTATAACTGACCATCGTCGTATCATGCTCTATATGACAATCATGCCCAACGTGCGTATAAGCCATAAAAAAATTACGTTCCCCAATAATGGTTCGACCACCACCTTTCACTGTACCGCGGCTAATGGTGCAAAATTCGCGTATAACGTTGTCATCACCAATTTCTAGTGTCGTCGGCTCACCTTGATAAGTTTTATCTTGTGGAGCCCCGCCTAAGGAAGCAAACTGAAAAATTTTATTGTTCTTACCAATAATCGTCGGGCCTTGAACAACAACATGTGGTCCAATCCAAGTACCATCACCAATTTCTACGCCTTCTTCAATTATAGTGCCGGATCCAATGCTAACATTTTTACCAATTTTAGCCGATGGATGTATTATTGCATGTTCGCTTATCACTTCTTCACTTCCTTAACCGCACTTAAAATCTCTGCACTGCAAGCAAGTTTATCGCCAACATGGACTTTTCCGAGCATGCGCCAAAAATCACGTCTCTTAACACTCAATTGAATATCAATCGTCAATTGATCACCAGGTACTACAATTTGCTTAAATTTGACATTGTCAATGCCTGCAAAAAAATACATAAACTCATGTCCAGGTTCAGGTGTTCGCGACTTCCCAAAAAGAATGCCGCCTGCCTGTGCCAATGCTTCCAACATTAAAACACCTGGCATGATTGGTTTCCCAGGAAAATGCCCCTGGAAGAAAGGCTCATTTATTGTGACATTTTTAATCGCTTGAATATATTCAAATGGTTCATAATCCATTACCCGATCAATTAACAAAAATGGATATCGATGCGGAAGTAACGTCAATATTTCATCAATTTCAAGCGTTTTCAAAATAAGCCTCCTATATTCAACTTATTTAATTGCAGTGATGACTTGCTTGGTCACATCCAATTTTTCGGCTGCAAAGGGTGCTGCATCTTTTTGGAGAACCAATTCAAAATGTTCTTTCTTCGCGATTGTTGCAATTGCTGCGCGTACACGTGTATAGAAATCTTCCATCGCTTCATTATGAGCAGTGCTTAATTCTTGTTGATATTGCTGTCCATCTCTTTCAAATTTTTGCTGTATCGCAACAATTTCACGTTCTTTATCTTTTTTAATATTCGCATTCATAACAACTGAATCACGTTTGAATGCTTCCATTTTAGCTCTTAAATCTTTTTCAGCTGCAATTAAAGAATCTCGACGTGGACGAAATTTCTTCTCTAAATCTTGTTGAATGGTTTGGATTTGAGGAGAAGTTTGAATGATCTTTTGTAAATCAACCACGCCAATCTTTGTTTCCTCTGCATGTGCGACTGTTGATAAGCCTCCTAAGCTTAGCATCATCAAACCCAATAGTGTCTTTTTCATTTTAAAATCCTCAAATTTTTTCCAATTCACAAAAAAAGTATTGTTATGACCTTTAGTATCTTAAAGGTCTCATAGGTTATAGCTATGGAAAGCTTACCTATATTTTCAGCATGAATCAACTCCCCTCATGCAAATTCTAAGCATCAAACTACATACCAGAGGATGCTGTAAACTGGAATGTTTGTGTGACATCATTTGGTTGTTTGTTCAATGGGAAACCAACGCTAAATGTTAAAGGCCCAAACGGTGACCGCCAGTCCACTGCCACACCTGCAGAAAAACGCAGTGGTCCTGAAGGTGTGCCTTGCAACTGAAGTGGTAAGCCTTGAGAATAAACATTACCCCCATCAATAAAACCAGATGTTCGAAAAGTCTCTCGACTCAATGGATATGGTAACGCTATTCCGACGTTTCCACTGATGAGTGCATTGCCCCCTAGACCATGATATTGACTATCTTGAGGTCCTAATGAGTAGGTATCATATCCTCTCACCATACCAGGTTGTGCAATACCTCCAGCATAGAAGTTTTCATAAAACGGCAACCCCTGTCCATCAAATTGATTCCCATAGCCCGCGTTAGTTGAAAAATAAAAAATAAAATCTTTGGGCAAAGGTTGGAAAAATTTAAATAGGTATGACAACTTATAATACGTAAATGAATACTTCGTTGCAGGTAAATTCACATTGACTGCAAATTGCTGATTTGTTCCATCCGTTGGGAAAGGCATTTGGTCATAATTATTTCGACTCCAGCCGCCTGTCAAGCGAATTTCATTGAAATGACGTCCATACATATTCACAAATTCCTTGGTCTGTTGTACCCAACCGACCGAGAGAATGTCCATACCCTGATAACCATAACCTAATTGATAACTGCTTTTGTCATCTATCAGAAAGTTATAATTCATATCGCCACCAAAGCGATCAGAATTATAGTTTGTTACATCCAAATGCTTCGGATCGACTTTTTGGAAATAACCACTCACACCTCGTCCAATGGTATTTTTGTAGTAAAAGGGATTGTAGTAGTTGAAAGAATAATTTTGCCCCCAATAACTGGCATTAAATGATAAACCAACAGAACGCCCTGTCCCCATAAAGTTATATTGATTCACTGCAGCATTCACCTGGGGACCGGTTGTTCCATATCCAATCGACGCACTTGCCTCTGCCGATGGCGCTTCTTCAACATGAACATCCAAATCCACCTCGTTGTTGGTACCAGGAACCGGCGTCGTTTTCACATTCACATCTTTGATATAAGTTAAAAGTCGCAAATGTCTTTCTGATTCCTTCACGTTATGTAATGAGAGTAATGACGCCTCATCTTGCTTCACAAGATTTCGCAACACATAGTCTGCGGTTTTAGTGTTTCCACTAAAATTGATTCTTCGAACATATACATGTCGACCTGGATCAATAATAAATTCGATAAATACGGTTTTATGTTCTTCATCCATCACAGGATTAGCATTAATCACCGGGAACCCATATCCAATATCACCCAGCACATTCCCAATTTGAGTGATTGATTCAGAGATTTTTTTTCGCGAAAAGACGTCTCCCTTTTCAATCTTAATGCATTTCTTGATTTCTTTTTCAGACAATCTGGTATGCCCTATAATTTTATAGCCAGAAACATGATACTGTGCGCCTTCAACCAAATGGATGTTAATAAATACATCCTTTTTGTCTGGTGATAATAAAACTTGCGAAGATAAAATTTGAAATTTCACATAACCACGGTCTAAGTAAAATGATCGCAAGCTTTCTAACGATGCATCTAACGTGGCTTTTGAGTACTGATCCTTTTTAGAAAAATAAGATAAAATATTGGATGTTCCTAAAGGCATTTGACTGATTAATTCGTCTTCAGAAAATGCTTTGTTCCCACTAATTTTAATGGTCTTGATTCGAGATACGCGGCCTTCTGAAATCTGAATCACAATGGATACACGATTCTCAGTTAATGGTTTGACCTTTGTGGTAATGCGCGCGTTATACTTTCCTCTAGCATTATAACCTTGCTTCAATTGTTTTGTGACATATTCTAGAGATGAGCGCTGAAAAACACGTCCCTTTACCAACCCATATTCTTTTAGAAGTTCTTTTAACTTATCGGATGGAATCGCCTGATTCCCTTCAACACTGATTTCCCCAATAGTTGCCCGCTCAACAACAGAAATAATCAATGTGTTATTCTCTTTTTCTAAAGTTACCGATTGAAAAAAACCTGTATCATAAAGGGCTTTAATAATTTCAGCCGTTGAAGAGGCATTGACCTCCTCGCCTATCTCAACTGGTAGATAGTTTAACACGGTACCTACGGCAACACGCTTTAAACCGACAACTTTGATGTCTTTTACTACAAAACTGGTATCTTGAGCCCAGGAACTTGAGAGCAACCCGCCCATTAAAAGCGCAAAATAAATAAACCTCAAGCAAAATCCTAGCTTTTTCATCATAACCCTTAAAAAATGACTATTTTTTCTGCACCTGGGACAAAAAAAATCAAATAAAAAATCCTATATGTGGCACACCGTTTTATCGGAAGATATTCAACATGTCAACCAAAAATCACAAATAAATTTTTAAAGTGTCCAATCATTTATCAACCCTAAAAAAAATAAACTCATCATTATCATGACACTCAACAAAATTAAAAATTTTTGGCGTTTAGGATTCAATGACCGTGGAAAAATAGTTTGCCAAATGACCATTAAACATTGCCCACCGTCTAAGATAGGTAAAGGCAATAGATTAAGGATCGCCAAACCTAAATTTAACCAAACGATATACATCAGATATGCACGAGGACTCATTTGCCACGCCTCATCCGCAGCCCTTGCCATGCCAATAGGTCCTGAAATATGTGTCGAGTTATCACGAAAATGCATCCATCCTAAAAGCTGGGTCTTGATTAAAAAAGCGAATGTTTCACTACCTTTTTGAATCGAATCGAACCAACCATAATGCTGTTTCACAAACCATTTTGGGAATGACTCCAGTTGCTGGGACGCAATGCCTAAACGAGCGACTTTTTTATGTTGCTGCTGGACATATTCAACTTGTATTTTTTTCTGATAACGCACGGCATCGCGTATAATTGATAATTCAATTTCAGGATTTTCCAGCTTATTGAGTTGCAAAACCAATTCCTGCATGGATTTCACCGAAATGTGATTTATATGAGTAATACGATCACCAATTTGTAAGCCTCCTTTTTCAGCAGCACTATGCGGTGAAATACGCCCAATAATCACAGGGATTGCTGGCATATAAGGCTCAAAACCCAACTTGTCAAAAAATTCAAATTGATCTTTTAAATATTGCACCGGTATTCGATGCTGAGATTTTTCATATGTCTGATAATCACGTGTATCGAGAACACCATCCCCAGTACCCATTTTTAGTTTATCAATCACTTGATTCCATGAAGCCACCGGTTCATCATTCACACTCAAAATGAGCTGTCGTGCTTTAAAACCAAGTTGCTCTGCAACCGAATGATGCTTCACCATTCCAATATACGGTTTTAGAGCATAAAAATCGATTTTAAAAAAGAATACTAAACATATCCATGCTAATATAAGATTGAAACCAGGCCCTGCCAACAAAATCAGTATTTTTTTCCAAGATGCCGCATGTTCATATAATTCCTCATGAGGATGGTCAGTTTGATGTTCCGCAAATTTAACATAGCCTCCCAATAAAATTGGACCAAATCGAAATTGCGTATGATGTTTTTTAGACTGGATTTTCCAAATGGCAGGACCAAAGCCGATCGAAAAAGCCTCAATCGCAATTCCAAAATACCTTGCCACGCCAAAATGTCCCAGTTCATGGAATAACACGAGAAACAACAATGTCAGTATAAATATGATAATTGTTAGCATTTTATTTTAATTTCCACTTAACCAATGCATACCGATATAAAATACAGGGATTGCTGCCAATATGCTGTCCAATCGATCGAGGATACCACCATGCCCGGGAATGAGATGTCCAGTATCTTTTAATTTGGAATGACGTTTTAAAACACTCATCCATAAGTCCCCAAAAACAGAAATCGATACGGTTATGACTACCATCATAAACCACCAGAACATTGAAAACGGTTGTACAAAGTCAATTTCTAATGCACCAATAAAACACGCCAACAAAATGCCCCCCATCAAACCCTCCCAGGACTTTCCTGGACTCACTTGCGGGATCATTTTATGTTGCCCTAAACGACGCCCTACTAAATAGGCACCAATATCTGAAGCCCAAACCAGAAATAACACAGCAACCATTTCATTTTTACCATAACTATCGGCTTGTAAATCAATCATGATAGCTCCAAAAACGCCCAAAAGAATCCAGGCATTCAAACTCATAAAGCCTGAACTTCCCCAATGCGCTTGATGTTGTGGATAACGAATAATCCAAAACACGGCAGCTGCCCAAAATAAGACATCTAACCAGATAAAAAATGTCCAATAATGCATCACTAAAATCACACCCAGAGATAATAATCCAAATCGCATCCATGACTGGTTATATCTTGGAAGCTTGATAAATTGTTGCCATTCAAAGATCATCACACCTAATAAGAGATAGATGAGTCCTTGAAAATAGAAATTAGGTAATTCATAAATTCCTAAAAGAACCAAAGGGATTAAAATAAGGGTCATGATCAATCGTTGTTTAAACATGTTGATTATCTCTTAGTTGTTGAGAGGTCATCCCAAAACGACGCTCCCTAGAATGAAAAAATGCCAATGCCGCTTCAAAAGACTTTTCATTAAAATCTGGCCAGAATACATCGGTAAAATAAAGCTCCGTGTAAGCCAACTGCCAAAGAAAAAAGTTACTAATTCGTTGCTCGCCACTCGTACGAATAAAAAGGTCCGGCTCAGGAATATCATACGTTGCTAAGCCTTTTTCAATATCTAAGTCTTGGATATCCTCTGGCTTAAGTTCTTGATTTGCGACTTTTTGCGCTAATATTTGAACGGCATTTAAAATATCCCATTTCCCGGTGTAATTGAGCGCTATATTTAAATTTAATTTTTGGAATGACAGCGTTTGTTGTTCAGCGGCATCCATTTGAGCTAATAGTTGGGGCGATAATTTGTCTCGAGAACCTAAAAAACGAAGGCGCACACCATTTGCACTTAATTCCTCGATTTCATTTTGCAAAGCACTAAAAAACAAGTCCATTAAAAATTCAACTTCCTCTTGAGGACGTAACCAATTTTCATGACTAAACGTATATAAGCTTAAATAAGGAATCCCATGGCGCAGACATTGTTCTACGACCTTTTTTACAACGCGCACACCTTGCTGATGTCCTTCAATTCTAGGTAATCCCTTTTGGGATGCCCAACGTCCATTGCCATCCATTACAATAGCGATATGATTTGGATTTTTTTGTTTCAAAACTCTTCTTCCCTATTATCAAATGGTTTATAGTTTACCTTCTTTATATATAAATTTTAAGGCCCTATGCGTATCATTCACCCGGTTGTTTTAATCATTCTCGATGGATGGGGACTTACCGATGCATCGGAATATAATGCTATCGCGAAAGCACATACCCCCCAATGGGATGAATGGATCACACATTACCCAAATTGTATGTTGGATGCGTCAGGTCCTTCAGTCGGGCTTCCTGAAGGCCAAATTGGCAATTCAGAAGTCGGCCATATGCATATTGGTGCAGGACAACGTATATTACAAGACTTTTATCAAATTAATCTTGATATTCAAAGCCAAAAATTCCTAGAAAAAGATGTTTTGATTCAGTTATGCCAAGATACCGTAAAAAGAAAGGCAACTTTGCACGTCATGGGTCTATTGTCTTCTGGTGGTGTTCATTCACACGAACAACATCTTTATGCGTTTCTTGAAATCGCTGCTCGTCACGGACATCCTAATATAGCACTGGACTTGTTCTTGGATGGCAGAGATGTTGCGCCAAAATCCGCACTTGAGTGCCTTGACCGATTAGAAAAACAATTAAAAAATTACCCATTTGCGCATATCAACACCTTATCTGGACGGTTTTATGGGATGGATCGTGACCATCGTTGGGAGCGAGTCGAAAAGACTTATAACGCATTAACTGTAGGGGATCAACCTCGCTTTGCAACAGCTCGTGAAGCAATCCAACATGCCTATGCGAATAACCTCTCCGATGAATTTATCCCACCCTGTCAAATTGGTGATAAATATAGCCCTATTCAAAACAACGACAATGTCTTCTTCTTCAATTTTCGCGCGGACCGCGCAATACAATTAACAGACTGCCTCATCAATGAAGATTTTAATGGTTTTACTCGCAATAAAAAGCCACATCTCCATCAAATGGTCACGATGACGAAATATGCAGAACATTTAAAAACTCAAATTGTTTATCCACCACACCACTTAACAAATACCCTTGGTGAAGTTTTAGAGCATCACCACCTCCATCAATTGCGCATTGCAGAAACTGAAAAATTTCCACATGTCACTTTTTTCCTAAATGGTGGCAGAGAAAAACCTTTTGAAGATGAAGAACGTATTCTTATTGCGTCACCCAAAGTACAAACCTATGATTTAATGCCGCAAATGCGCGCATTTGAAATCACCGAAGCAATTATTGAAGGCATTGCTTCCCAAAAGTACGAGGTAATTATTGCAAACTTTGCGAATGCGGATATGGTTGGTCATTGCGGTGAGTTGCCAGCAACGGTTGAAGCCATTGAAACCCTTGATACATGCTTTAAAAAAATCAACCAGGCACTGCTAAAATATAATGCCAGAGCCGTCATTACAGCAGATCACGGAAACGCTGAAGTCATGTTTAACGAAGAAACCCAACAGAAACATACAGCTCATACCCTATCACCAGTTCCTTTTCTATTTGTTGGGAAAAATTGTCAAATGACTAAAAGTCATGGTAGTTTAATTGATATTGCACCAACGATTCTATATCTGTTGGATATTCCACAACCTTCAGAAATGACGGGTGAACGTTTGCTAGAAAAATTATGACAAAAAAACAACCTTTGCAATCCTTAATCATCTACAGTCTATTTTGGTGCTTATTCTATTCAACGCCGGCATTGTCAGCCGTGAAGCTAAGACAAGCCCAACAAAGCCTCTCACAAATTGAAAAACAAATATCTGAGATTAAAACGCGCATCAAAAAAGATAAAACGTCTCAAGATCAGATTCAATCAGCTATTTCGAAAACGCTTAATAAAATTGAAAAAAACCATCTTAAACAAAAACAACTCCAATTAAAGTTGTTAACCCTTCATGAAAGAATTTCAACCCTAGAAAATTCTCTTAAGCAAACTCAACAAATTTTAAACACCACACAAATGAATATTTATGAACATTTAAATATTCATTTACAGCTTGCACAAGAGCCTTTTTGGCAAATCGTCTTTGGGGCAAAAGATCCTTTTGAATATTATCAACGTGTAGAGCTTTACCACTATTTGCATCAGTCTGAACAAGAACAAATTGTTGAACTTAAAAAAAATGAATCTACGTTAACAAAACAACAATATGCTCTGCTACAAAACCTTAAAAATTTAGAACATCTGCAAAATCTTCTGGCACAAAAAGAGCAGCATTTTAGTGATGAAAATGAAAGTCAATTGTTAGCACTAGAAACACTTCATCAAAAAATTTCTGATAAAAAATCACAATTGGTCATCGCCGTTAAAAACCAAACAGCACTCAAACAACTGATACAACAACTCTTAAAAAATAATCATCTTCAAACCCCTCGTTCATTTTCTACCGTGAAACGAGGAATTAAACTTCCAGTTCCCTCAACTTATCGACAATATTCTAAAATTCAAAATGGTATTTTGTTCCAGACGCCAGAGGATACTGAAGTTTTTGCAGTTTCGCCAGGCAAAGTTGTATTTTCGGACTGGCTTAATGGCTATGGGTACTTAGTCATCATCGATCATGGCTGGGGACTCATGTCTTTATATGGCAATAATCATGCGCTTCTCAAACATAAAGGGGAATCTGTTCAACAAGGCGATGCGATTGCTACCGTTGGACATAGTGGTAGCTTCCGGCAAACGGGCTTATATTTTGAAATTCGACAACGTGCAAAAGTGATGGCTGCTCAAGATTGGTTTAATCATGCGCATGTATAAAAATTTTTTATAGATTCATTTGTCATTCGTCAAGAATAAGAACTATGCTCATTATGATGATGAGATCTTTTTAGAGCGTGCAAAAATGGTAAGGAGAACTTTATGCACTGGAATTATAAAAAAGTGTTTTTGGGATTGGCACTTCTAAATGTAGGCTTCAATTCCTCAGCACTTGCTATCACTGTTCCACAAAAAGCAGATGAAGTTACACCAAACCAGCAAGTCTCAATGGATGAAATTCAGCGATTTTCAAATGCTCTGAATTTAATTAAACGATACTATGTGACGCCGACAGATGACCGAGTTTTATTTGACAATGCCATTCGCGGAATGCTGAACGGTCTTGACCCTCATTCAACCTATCTAGACGAAAAAGATTTTAAAGACTTACAAATTTCTACCAATGGCGAATTTGGTGGATTGGGTATTGAAGTGACCCAAGATCAGGGCGCAATTAAAGTCATTACGGCATTGGTTGATACACCGGCATTTAAAGCAGGAGTGAAGCCTGGCGATTATATTATTAAATTGGATGAGAAGTCAGTTCAAGGCATGGAACTCAAGGATGCTGTTAACTTGATGCGTGGGAAACCAGGTACGCCAATTACACTGACGATTATTCGCATGGGTGCAAAAAAACCTATGAGCATAAAATTAGTCCGACAAATTATTGAAGTAAAAAGCGTCAAAAGTGAATTACTAGATAATCAATATGGTTATGTTCGAATCTCACAGTTTCAAGCCACAACCGATAAGGACATGGAAAAAGCCATTCGAAATTTAAAATCTCAATCAAACAGCAATCTGAAGGGCTTGGTTTTAGATTTAAGAAACAACCCTGGTGGTCTGCTGGATTCTGCTATCCAGATATCTGGCTCTTTCTTAGGAAAGGGTTCTAAAACCCATCCTGAGGTGATTGTTTATACCAAAGGACGATTACCTGGCTCTGAATTTACCGCTGTTTCTGAATCTGACGATATCTTGAATAAAGCGCCTCTGGTTGTTCTCATTAATAATGGTTCAGCATCCGCATCTGAAATTGTTGCTGGCGCACTAAAAGATAATCAACGTGCAATTATTATTGGAACCAAAAGCTTTGGAAAAGGTTCGGTTCAAACCGTACTGCCTTTGGATGATGAAAGAGGCATTAAACTCACAACAGCCCTTTATTACACACCCAATGGTACATCGATACAAGCAAAAGGCATAACACCCGATATTATTGTTGAAGAAGTTAAAATTGATAACAATGGTGCAAAAAAAGATGTGATGCAAACCATAAATATAACTGAAGCGACACTTAATAAACATATTGTGACAAAGACAAACCCAAATACAGAGAATAGCAATGTTAAAGATGATGCTCGATTGTTAAAAGAAGATTATCAATTATATACAGCACTAACCATTCTCAAAAGTTTGGCACTCGCCACTCAAGAAAAGAAAGTAGAACCACAAAAATTTGACTTTAAAAATCAAATTTCAGTCAATCCACAATAAATACATCCGCCCCATTTCAGGGGCGGACGTTCTAAATTTTATGAAATACTTCTCAAAGCTTACGACTTAGCGTATCATTTTTTATATAACGCTTAAGGAGTGAGCAATGATTGCCGAAAAAATATCGGCCCAACTCATACAAGAATTTTCCCCTTTCCAACAGTTCCCGATTGGACAGGGCTATTTTCGCTCAAAATTATTGGTAACGGATGCCTTTACCAACCCTTTGGTTGCGGCAGCTAGCCCATTAATTTCTATTCTTGAACGTATACATATTGCAACTCATCTTCCTGAAATAGAGAATTTACATCAGGACATTACACATGAATTTAAAGCGTTTTATAGCCGCTTGAGTACCCACGACTATTCCGATGAATTTTATTCATTTGCGCATTATTTATTAAGCGCAACGACCGATGAATTGCTCGGCAAAAGCTATCTTCGATTAAAAGGAGAACCGATTCAATTTAATGCATTCACGCCCATATCCAATCAAAATATCAACCCACAAGATTATTTTTTTGATATTCTGAACCATCTCATGAATGCACCTGAACAATTTCTTGATTTGATTGAGTTGGCTTATTTTTGTTTATTAATTGGATTTGAAGGCAAATATCATTTGCAAAATGATGGTCGCCTAATTTTAGATAATTTAACGGAGTCCCTATTTCAAACCATCCAAAAATTAAGAACAAACAAAACACATAAATTATTCAAGCACTATATTCTAAAAACGCATACACAACGGAAAAAAAATTCAGTAAAAAAAATCACCCTTCTTACATCTTGTTTGATTATATTTTTAGGACTCGTTAGTCAAGTCTACATCGACTACCAAACTAAAAATGTATTAGAGCACTCCCTTATTTACATGGAGTAACCAAACCTATGCAGCACACACTCAAATCCTTGCTTCACGCCATCAAAAAAACTTTGGAGAATTTTGGAGATGAGCAAAAATCCATTTCTTTTTTAATCGCCACTGGGCTTCGGGAACAAGGGACCTCCACCGTTCTGCGCCAAGGCCAAATGCATCAGCAGTTCACTGATGAGGAACTGGGAATTCATATATTTTATAATAAAAAAGGTATCATCATCGACATTAATCAGCAGTGGGTAAATCAACAAGATATTTTGCTGCCGATGCTCTTTAAAAAAATCAATCAATGTCATCGTAAACTTCGCATTAGTGGCTTTCTTTTTTTTGTTGATATTGCAGATTTATTAATTTCTGACGATGAACAATATGTCGCTCAAATCAAAGAACATTCGCAGTTTTTTCTTGAATTCATTCAAGCACTGGATTACCCGGTTCGCAGCGGGATTGTCATTACCAAATTAGATCAAATCACTGGATTCACTGATTTTTTTAATTTATCGCATGAACTTGAGCTACAAGAGCCACTTGGATTTTCTGTCACCTATGCCAAACAAAATCCTAATTTTCCAAAAATATTTTCCGATGCTTGGAATAATTTTGTCTCTTATCTGAATCAACAAATGATTCAAAAAATTCATACAACAAGAGCCAACAAACAACGCATTTTGATTCGAGAGTTTCCTCTCCAAATGGCATTGATGGAATCGCGATTTCTTAACTTAATCAAAAATCTGGCCCATCCGAAAACCCATATTCATGGCTTATTTTTTACTTGTGCAGAACAAAAAAGTAAGAACTTAAATTATTTAAACAAGCGTATTCAAAGTGATTTTTCTGTTCTTGTTCCCGTTTCATCTCTCCAGTCCGTGAATTTTAAACACTTTTTTATCCATGGTGCCATCTCTCACTGCCAAGAACTATCAAGCTATACACCAAAACCAAATGTTATAAATGATACCAAAGTTCAAGCGATTTTTTTAGCGGGCTTTCTAACTGCGTCAATAATCATCTATCAAACCATTCGCACTCATGATGTTTTACAACAAACTGATCATCATCTTCAGCAACCTTTCACCAAAAATATTGCTGATCATCAAATATCGGTCCTGGAAAGACATCTACAAGAACTAAACCATCTACCTTACATGTTTAAATACATGTCAAATATTGAAACCCTTAACCAACAAATCTCCAATATCGAACAGAATATCTATGAACGACATTTAGCATATAAAGTATCTATGGCCTTACAAAACCAAATGATGAGCAATGACATTTACATGAGTTTTGAGGCGCTAAAGATCAGCATGGCCATCTTGATGAAAAAACATAATCAAGATAAAGCCATCTACGAATGGTTTAATAATAACTATGCGCAAGATTTATCCGACCATGAAAAAAAACAACAATTAACCCTGCTTAAAAAATTCATTTGGAATATTCATTGGCATTTTGATGATACCATTATCCAAACCACCCAAAACAATCTCAATAGTCTTCCAGAAGAATATTTGGTCTTTGAACTTATCAACCAAGCATTAATTCACAAAACCATAGAAATTGCAGCCCCTGGTTTCCAACAAACCAAGCTTCAAATTCCAGAATGTTACACAAAAGCTGCTTACCACAAGACACAAAAAAAATTACAACATCAGTTTGATAATCTTAAAAATAATACATGGGTATTGGGACAAGAAATTAATCCCAACTTAAAAGAGCGTCTTGAAACTCATTACGCTGAGAAATATGTAAAATTCTGGCAAAATTTGATTTATAAGAATTTACGCCCACACCATTTTTCTACATTTAAAGACGCTTTAAATTTATTTAAAACCCTAGAAACATCCAAATCATTTGAAAATATTATGGGGATTGTTTTAAAGGAAACAGCACCCAATACAAATTCTCCCAATGACCCATTCAATCAAATGATTGCAAACCATTTTACGGAATTACATTTTAGTTATCACCAAAATCCTCAGTTCCATCAATTTTGGGAAGATCTATCAAAATTCACTTCGATGTTTGCCATGATTGACGATAATGGACGCGCTTCATTTCAATATTTAAGAGCATATTTTAACCAAAATCAATACAATGATGCATTGTATAATATCACTGAATATTCAAAGCGGATGCCTGAACCGACGCATTCTTGGCTTAAGCAAATACAAGAAGACATGTGGCTTACAATCGAGCAATCAACGAAGCAATACATTAATCATGCCTGGCAAGAACAAGTCTATCAGCCCTATCTCAGTATGATCGAGCATAAATATCCCTTTGATAATTCTCCTACTGAGGTTGCCATTAATGATTTTAATACTTTCTTTAGCCCTAGTGGGAAAATACAACAATTTTTCAAAGATTATTTACAACCTTTTGTGAATACCAATCAGGCTCAATGGGCCATCAAGGAAATAGACAACAAGCGCTTGCCCATTTTAGATGGTGTAATTGAATCGTTAATGCGTTCTAACATTATTGCAAATGTATTTTTTCCAAATAATGTCCCTCAAACCCACGTTCAATTTAGCATTGAAAAAATGTCCCTCGATCCAGTTATATCAAATCTTTCTTTATTTATTGGTCAACAACAGCTTCTGGACAATCAAGAGGAAAATGCTTATTTACAAGGCGTCACATGGCCAGAAAGCAATGCATCACTTCAAATCAATACTGTTGAAGGAAAACGTTATGGATTAGAAGAAAAAGGCACATGGGGTTTATTTAGACTCTTCGATAAACTTAATGTCATTGGTGACCCAAATGACCCAAGCACCGTTCAAATGCTCATTGAAATTAATGGGAATTCCGGACGATATTTGGTAAAAGCCAACAATAGTTTAAATCCCTTTTTACCTGGCATTTTTAAAGACTTTAAACTAAAAGAAAAAGTCGTGTAAAAAAAAGGAGCATTAAGCTCCTTTAGTTTTATTACTTATCGTAATGAACATGTTTCACTTTGAAAACCACATATTCATAACGAGTCATGTGCTTATCACTGGATTTAACATCTCTCAATCCCCGATGTTTAACCCCTGTGATAATGCCAGTTTTACCTGTTTTTAAACAAGTAATTTTCCAGCCTACAAGGTCATCAAGGTTGTTGGTCATTTGTCCATGACTAATCACGCTTACGCCGTGTCCAACACGATCAAGATACATCATACGTCCAGTATTCATATCTTCAACTTTATAACATTTATGTTTAGATTCCATATCCATCCAAGGATGAGTCATCCAATCAGTGGTTGATTTAATGGGTTTTAATAAATCATCCGCAAATACTGCGCTACCCATACCTAAACATGCTACACCAAAAACAAACCGAGAAATATATTGACGGTTCATATTAACTCCTTGTGTTATTTTATTATCTTACATGTATAATAATAGAACATTATATAGAAATAGCAAAGATAAATGTATGTTTATGTTATTTAATTCATTCTAGATACATTAAATCAGGTAGTTAAGAATTTATTGACATGTTTATTCACAGAAAATGGGGATAAATATTTATTGGGACCCCTATAAAAACAAAAAAAAACACTTATATTCAATAGGTTATTATTTTATTTAGGAGGTCAATACAAAACACCTTATATCTAATAAAAAGTTATCCACATATGATGGCCGTTGACATACGCCCGTTCCTGAAGAGGGATTGAATTTCTCTTATCATAGTAAACATGCCAGAAGTAGTTCTTGTTGTTGACGATTCATGTCGTTCACTTCACAAGCCAACCTCGTGAGCCCCACGGGTTTTTTAATTAAAAAATCCCAAGCCGCGACATAAAATGTTTTGTGAAGAAAAGCTATCGGCTTTGCCCTTAAAAAAAATTTAAGACAACCAGATTCTTGCTGCGTCAAACAATTTAATCCAGCGCAAAGACATCATAGATGATTTAAAAAAATCTTTGAAAGTGCTTGGAAATATTTCATTGCAGAACTTGTTGAATTTGATGGCGAGAAAAACCATATTCATCATCTTACTAATTATCAACCTAAAGTTTCAACAGCATCAAAACCCTCTATAACACTTTGCCCCTTATATCCAGACCTCACATCTTGTCCACACAGATATCCCCTGTTTTTGTGGATATCCTAAATTTTATATGATCTTTTATTAATGATATGAATCGTTATGAACACTGACATACCAGGCTATTTAAATCCTAACAATCCATGAAGAGTTTATATACACGCTTATCCACAGAAAATGGGGATAAATCTAGAAACAATTCCCATTAAGTTTGAAGGTCACATCAAGACTAATTTCTAAAAATCTGCGCATCAACTTTATAGTCTTTATTTAACAAGATTATTCCTTTATTATTCTTTTTATGAACTCTTCAAAGGATGTGCAAACCCTTCATGTTCATATTACGCCCATTGAATACAGTGCACCCATTGATTCAGACCTTTTTTTAATTTTTTTCATGCAGAAGTTGTCCATAAGCCAATAGGCCAGGAGCAACTTTCAAACTTGCGAATAGGCCTGTTGGCCCTGTGGTCAACTTCATTCTTAACAAAGATCAGGGATAATAAACTGAAAATGCTGTGACATAATGAAGTGATTGATAAAAAAAAGGCTGGTTATCCAGCCTTTTGATTAGTTCGCTTTATCAACCATTTCAATAATGGCCATAGGTGCGTTATCTCCAGCACGGAAACCACACTTGATTATTCTCAAGTATCCACCTGGACGGGTGTTGTAACGTGGTCCTAAAACTGTAAATAATTTACCAACAGCTGATTTAGAACGAAGTCTGTCGAATATGTAACGACGCGAAGCAACTGAATCACTCTTACTGGTTGTAATCAGTGGCTCAAGAAAACTTCTTAATTCCTTTGCTTTTGGCAACGTTGTTTTGATCAATTCATGTTCAATTAATGAGCATGAAAGATTTTTCAACAATGCTTTTCGATGACTAGACGTACGTCCAAGCTTACGTCCGGCATTACGATGTCTCATGTTTTACTCCTAAAAATCTTTTAAGCTTGCTCTGGAGGCCAAAACTCAACTTTCATGCCAAGTGTTAAACCACGGGCTGCAAGCACATCTTTAATTTCTGTTAAAGACTTTTTACCTAAGTTAGGGGTCTTTAAAAGTTCTTGTTCAGTCTTCTGGACTAAATCACCAATTAAATGAATGTTTTCAGCCTTCAAACAATTTGCAGAGCGAACTGTTAACTCTAAATCATCAACAGAACGTAATAACATCGGATCGATATCATTCATGTTCTTACGTGATTTTTGTTGTTGATCAAAGCGCAAGTCAACAAATGCTGATAATTGCTTCTGAAGAATGCTCGCAGATACACGTATAGCTTCTTCAGGATCCAATGTTCCGTTTGTTGTTAACTCAATCGTGAGTTTATCAAGATCAGTACGATTCTCAACACGAGCTCTATCTACAGAATAAGCAACTTTTTTCACAGGTGAGAAAATGCTATCCAGTTTTAAAACTCCAACACTTATGCTAGAAGTTTCTTCAGCATCATGAGCCAGAGAATCAGATGTCATGTACCCAATCCCTTTTTCAACTTTCATTCTCATTTTGAAATGAGCATGTTCGTTCAAATGTGCAATTTTCAAATCTGGGTTGATAATTTCAACAACATGGGGCAATTGAATGTCAGCTGCGGTTACAACGCCTGGACCTTTTTTATCAATAACTAGCTCAGCTGAATCACCGACAGTTAATTTAACTGCCAATTGCTTCAAGTTAAGCATAATATTAATAACATCTTCCTTTACACCTTCAATAGTACTGTACTCATGCTGAACAGATTCAATCACAACTTCTGTAACAGCAAAGCCAGGCATAGAAGAAAGTAAAATTCTTCTTAAAGCATTTCCAAGGGTAAAGCCATATCCAGGCTCCAATGGTTCAAGAATAATTCTAGCAAAATAAGGATTTTCTGAATTAACTTTGACCGCCTTTGGAACAAGCATTTCATTAATGTCGGTATACATTGAAACCAATCTCCCGTTTTACTTAGAATAAAGTTCGACAACCAAATTAAAGTTATAGAGAGTTGGCAAATCATCAAATGAAGGATGCTGTTTGTAAGAACCTTTGAAGTTTGTAGGTTCAACAGTCAACCAATCACAGGATATACGTTGTTCAGATAAAGCAATAGCAGCTTGAACACGACCCTGTTCCCTTGCTTTAGCACGTAAGGCAATCATATCGCCTGGTGTACATAAATACGATGGGATATTTACAATTTGCTCATTAACCATAACGCCGCGATGAGATACCAATTGACGAGCTTCTGCTCTTGTTGAAGCAAAACCTAAACGAAAAACAACGTTATCTAATCTTCTTTCTAGCAGAACCATTAAGTTCTCACCAGTAGCGCCTTTTTGGGCAGCAGCTTTAGCGTAGTAGCTATGAAATTGCTTTTCCAACAACCCATATAAACGCTTAATTTTTTGTTTTTCACGAAGCTGAACACCATAGTCACTTAAACGTGGCTTATTTGCGCCATGTTGACCTGGCAATTTGTCAGCTTTACATTTTGATTTGTGATCCCTTACCCCACTTTTAAGGAACAAGTCAGTTCCTTCACGACGGGATAATTTACATTTAGGACCTAAATATCTAGCCATTCATAAACTCCTAATCTACACACGACGCTTTTTAGATGGCTTACAACCATTGTGAGGAATTCCAGTCTTATCAACTATTTTTTCAAGGGTGAAATCTTGTGAAATTAGTTCTCTGATTGAAGATTCTCTTCCTGGTCCTGGGCCAAAAACATAGACGGAAACTGATTTCACGCCATATTCTTTAGCAACTTGTGCCGCTTTTTCAGTAGCAATCTGAGCTGCATAAGGTGTACTTTTTCGTGAACCACGAAAACCTGAACCACCTGATGTTGCCCAACATAACACATTACCTTGAAGATCAGTAAAAGTAATAATCGTATTGTTAAAAGAGGCATGTACGTGAACGATACCATCTGTGACAACACGTTTTATTTTTTTACGAACTTTTTGCTGTTTCGATTTATTAGACATTGAACTTACCCTAATTACGCATTAACACTTTTACGACGACCTTTTCGGGTACGTGCATTGGTTTTTGTACGTTGACCACGTACAGGTAGACCACGACGGTGGCGTTGACCACGGTAGCAACCTAAATCCATCAAGCGTTTGATGCTCATATTAACAACTCTACGCAGATCACCTTCTACTGTCATCTTCGCAATTTCTTGACGCAACAATTCTAATTGTTGTTCAGACAGTTGGCCGACTTTTGTCATCGGCTCCAATTGTGTAGCTGCACACAATTTGTAAGCAGTGGTACGCCCAATTCCATATATACCAGTTAATCCAATCCATAATTGCTTATTGTCTGATATATTTACTCCGGCTATGCGCGCCATTAAAACATCTCCGATTTAAATTTTAAAAAAAAAGAATGATACACTGTTTAAAAACTGAAAACAATATATTATTAACCTTGTCTTTGTTTATGACGTGCTTCTTTGCAAATGACTCGTACTACACCAGCACGTTTAATCACTTTACAATTTCTGCAAATCACTTTAACTGAAGCTCTAACTCTCATAATAATCACTCCACATTAACTGACTATATTAAAAAAAGTTGGTCAAACCAAACCCTTTTGATGAAGACTTCTTCATTAACGATTCGTATTGAAATGACATCATATGGGCTTGAACCTGCGCAACAAAATCCATGATGACCACCACGATAATCAACAGTGATGTTCCACCAAAATAAAATGGAACATGCCAAGCTGAAGTCATCAANNTAAACATACAAGGACTAAATATAATGAACCAACCAGTGTTAAACGGGTTAATACATTATCAATAAATCTAGAAGTTTGTTCGCCCGGACGAATTCCAGGAATAAAAGCTCCAGATTTTTTTAAATTATCTGCTGTTTCCTTAGGATTAAATACCAAAGCGGTATAGAAAAACGCAAAGAAAATTATACTAGCAGAATAAATCAATAAGTATAAAGGTTGACCTGGTGAAATCGCAGAAGCAAATTTAGCAATAATTGAATTTGGTGAATTCGAAAAGAATTGAGCCAAAGTCGCAGGAAGCATAATTAAGCTTGATGCAAAAATCGGAGGAATAACCCCAGACATATTAATTTTTAAAGGTAAATGGCTCGTTTGAGCAGCATAAACTTTTCGCCCGTGAGTTCGCTGTGCATAATTCACGCGAATTCGTCGTTGAGCTCGTTCCATAAATACAACAAAACCAGTTACTACACCGATGGTAACAATGATAAATACCAAGGATAAAAACTGTAACTGTCCTTCGCGAACCTGTTGAAAAACATTTGCAACAGATGAAGGTATGTTTGAGACAATACCAGAAAATATTAGCATTGAAATTCCATTACCAATTCCTTTTTCTGTAATTTGTTCACCAAGCCACATTAAAGTCATTGTTCCTGTCACCAATGTTGTTATGGCAACAAGATAAAAAGAAAAATCAGATGTTAATGCAATTTGTTGTCCGACTAACCAACGAGATATACCAAACGATTGTAACAATGACAAAGCCAATGTTAGGTATCGGGTATACTGAGAGATTTTACGTCTTCCTACTTCACCCTCTTTCTTAATTTGTTCTAAGCTAGGGACGACAATAGAGAAAAGCTGCATCATTATCGAGGCCGAAATATAGGGCATAATTCCAATTGCAAAAACCGTCACACGTGACAATGCACCACCAGAAAACATATTGAATAAACCAAAAATCGTATTTTGATGTTGCAAAAAGAAATTTGACAATTTTTCAGGATCCAATCCTGGGACAGGAATATGAGCACCAAATCGGTAAACTAAAATAGCAACCAATAAAAAAAGGAGCCGTTGCTTCAGCTCCGTAAAACCAGTCATAAATTGATCAATTGATGGACGTGACATTAATCTTCAATCCTTCCGCCAGCAGTTTCAATAGCAGCACGGGCAGATTTAGTAGCTTCGATTCCTTTCAAAACGATAGCTTTAGAAACTGACCCATTACCAATCACTTTAACTCGTTTGATATTGCGTTGAATAACATCATGCGCTTGCAATAATTCAATCGTGATTTCTTCTAAACCTAATGCATCAATAGCAGCTAAGCTTAATTCATCTTTGATTTTAGCAATCTTAGATTTGAAACCCATTTTAGGTAAACGTCTTTGAATTGGCATTTGACCGCCTTCAAAGTTAATTTTGTGATATCCACCAGCTCTTGCTTTTTGACCTTTGTGACCACGACCAGAAGTTTTACCCAGACCAGAACCGATACCGCGTCCTACTCTATGAGGGTTCTTTTTAGAACCTTCTGCTGGTGCTAATGTGTTTAAGTACATTATCCCAACTCCTCTACTTGTAATAAGTAATTAATCTTATTGACCATGCCACGAATGCTAGGAACATCCTTGTGTTCAACAACTTGGTTCATTCTTTTCAAACCTAATGTTGCAGCAATTAATTTGTGCTTAGGTAAACGGCCATTTAAGGATTTAACCAATTTAATTTTTAAAGCCATGCTCATGATTGTTGCTCCGCTAAAATTGCTGCAACTGATTTTCCACGTTTTGCAGCTACAAATTCAGGGGTTTGCACATGGGTTAATGCACCAATTGTTGCACGAACAATATTGCTTGGGTTTGTAGAACCAATGCTTTTCGCAGAAATGTTTCTAACACCTAACACTTCTAATACAGCACGCATCGCGCCACCAGCAATAATACCTGTACCTTCAGGAGCAGGTTTCATGAAAATCTTAGATGCACCAAAGTTCCATGTAATTTCATGATGAATCGTGTGATTATTCAATGAAATTTGTGTCATGTTCTTTTTAGCTTGTTCCATCGCTTTTTGAATAGCAATTGGAACTTCACGGGATTTACCACGGCCAAAACCGACTTTGCCTTTTCCGTCACCAACGACAACTAAAGCAGAGAAACCGAATACTCGACCACCTTTAACAACTTTAGCTGTTCTGTTTACGGAAACGAGCTTTTCAATCAAGCCCTCATTTTTTGCTTCATCAAATGCCATAACCGTTCCTTAAAAAATTAAGCCAGCTTCACGAGCCGCATCAGCAAGCGCTTTAACTCGACCATGGTATTTGAAACCATTACGGTCAAAAGCGATCTCAGAAACATCGTTTTTGAGTGCGCGTTCTGCAATTAATTTACCGATTGCCTTAGCTTGATCAACTTTAGGACCTGCAACTTTTTCACGCAAGGTCTTCTCAGCTGTAGATGCCTGAGCTAATACAACATCACCCTTCAAGGAAGGCTTGACGATTTGGCAATAAATATGATTGATAGATCGAAAAATAACTAATCTTGGTTTGCCAGACAAGTTGATAACATGTTTGGCTTTTAAGCTACGTCTTTTTCGAGCTAGAAACTTACTAGATTTCATCTTAGCGTATTCCTATTTTTTCTTGGTTTCTTTAAGGGAAATGTGCTCGCCCTGATATCGAACCCCTTTACCTTTATAAGGCTCAGGTTGTCTAAAAGAACGAATTTCAGCTGCAACTTGACCTACTTGTTGCTTATTAATCCCTCTGATAATAATTGTGGTGTTGTTTGGCGTTTCTGCTGTGATATTGGCAGGTAAAGCATAATCGATTGGATGAGAAAATCCTAAAGATAATGTTAATTTAGTACCTGCTGCTTGAGCACGATAACCGACACCAACAAGTTCTAATGTTACAGAAAAACCTTCGGTAACACCCTTTAACATATTAAAGGATTCTGCACGAGCAGTACCTGCTTGTGCCCAACCTTTTGGATCATTGCTAGAAGGTTGGAAAGAAAGTGTCTTCGAAGCATCATCATGCTTGATATCAACTAAAGAATTAAATTTCTTTGTTAAGCTTCCTTTTGGACCTTTTAATGACAATTCGGTGCTATTTAATGTAACTTGTACATTCGCTGGAATTTGGATGTTTGCTTTTGCAACTCTTGACATAATAGCCTCTCTAAATTATGCAACTTCGCAAATAACTTCACCGCCAACACGCTTTTCTTTAGCTTGGTGGTTCGTCATAACGCCTGAAGAGGTTGAAAGAATTGCGATACCAAAACCAGGAATAGGTTTTAATTGATTAACGCCCCGATAAATACGTAACCCAGGTCTGCTCACTCTTTTTAAGGAATGAATAACTGGTTGACCTTGGAAGTATTTTAATTTCACAGTAATATGTGGGTGACCAGCTTCTGAAACAGAATTAAAAAATTCTTCAATATAGCCTTCTTCAGCTAACACTCTGCACACCTGTGCTTTTAATTTTGAAGCAGCAAAAGACACTTCTTCATGTCTTGCTTGTTGACCATTTCGAATTCTTGTCAACATATCTGCTATTGGATCATGCATACTCACATTCGTTCTCCGTAGATTACCAAGAGGATTTTCTTCCGCCGGTTACATTACCGAACATCAACTGCTGGCGTAAACAAATACGGCATAAACCAAATTTGCGATATACAGCATGAGGACGGCCACATTGTTGGCAACGTCTTGTATGACGAGTTGGGTTCGAGTTTTTAGGCAATTTTGCCAACTTTACTTGCGCATCTTGAATTTGATCATAATCAGTAGACGATTTGATTAATTCTTTTAATGCAGCACGCTTCTCAAAGTATTTATTAACGAGAGCTAATTTTTTATTTTCTCGTTCAATGATAGATTTCTTTGCCACAGTTAGCCCCTATTGATTACGATCTTTTAAAGGAAAGTTAAAAGCTTCTAAAAGAGCTTTTGCTTCAGCATTGGTTTTCGCAGTGGTTGTAATGGTAATATCTAAACCACGAATGGTATCGATTTTATCAAAATCAATTTCTGGGAAAACGATTTGCTCATTCAATCCAAAAGAGTAATTTCCTGTTCCATCAAATGACTTCGCAGAAAGACCTCTAAAGTCACGAACTCGAGGTAAAGTTACAGTTACTAAACGATCAAAAAATTCATACATTCTTTGACGACGTAGGGTTACTTTACATCCAATAGGCCAACCTTCACGAATCTTGAATCCAGCAATGGATTTACGAGCAAGTGTGGTTACTGGTTTTTGTCCAGCAATTCGAATCATATCTTCAATTGCGTGATTCAGTACTTTTTTATCAGCAACTGCTTCACCAACACCCATATTCAAAGTAATTTTTGAAATTTTGGGGACTTCCATTTTAGAAGTGTATGAAAACTGTTTCATTAATTGAGGTACTACGACCTCATCATAAAATTGTTTTAAACGTGCCATTTACATTACCTACTATAGTGGGTTGACGAGCTCTTGATTAGATTTAAAAAACCTAACCTTTTTTTGCTGTCCGTTATGTTCAACAAACTTGAACCCAATTTTATCGGGTTTGCCTGTAGAAGGATTATAAATAGCCAAATTTGATACATGAATAGGCGCTGGAATTTGTTTAATTCCACCTTGTTCATTTAAATTTGGATTTGGTTTGACATGTTTTGTCATTAAGTTTGCGCCTTCAACAAGTACTTTGTCTTCTACAACAGCAAGTACCTTGCCAATGTGGCCTTTACTTTTACCGGTACGTACAAATACGTTATCGCCTTTAATAATTCGTTTCATATATCACCTCTATAAGACTTCAGGAGCCAATGAAATAATTTTCATAAAGCGATCACGTAACTCACGGGTTACAGGCCCGAAAATACGAGTTCCGATAGGCTCATGCGAGTTGTTTAATAAAACAGCCGCATTATCATCGAAGCGGATTAAACTGCCATCCTGTCTTCTAACACCTTGCGCAGTTCTAACTACAACTGCGTTCATAACGGCGCCTTTCTTTACTTTACTACGTGGTAAAGCGTCTTTAACGCTTACTTTAATAATATCGCCTACACGTGCATAACGTCGATGTGAACCACCGAGTACTTTAATACACATAAGTTTCTTGGCACCGCTGTTATCTGCAACTTCAAGCAGCGTTTGCATTTGGATCATTATCTACTCCAAACATTTTTTAGTATATAAAAAGTTGGGTATTATAACAAAATATTGGGATTTTTCAATATATCAATATGAAATCGTTATAATATCTCAACAAGTTTCCAGGTTTTGGTCTTTGAAATGGGTCTACATTCCTGAATTCTGACCATTTGACCAATCTTAGCCGCACAATTTTCGTCATGGGCATGTAACTTAGTTCTACGTTTGATGATCTTTTCGTACTTTGGATGTCTAACAGATCTTTCAACTAGAACAACGATTGTTTTTTGCATTTTATCGCTAACAACCTTTCCAGTTACTGTCCGTACATTTTTAGCTTGTTCAGACATTTTAAACCTCTTCTTTTTGTGTAATCAAAGTTTTGATCTGCGCAATCTTTATTTTTACTTGTTTAAGTAAATGCGTTTGTTGCAAATCTCCACGTGATTTTTTAAATCGTAATTTAAACTGCTCTTCACGAGCTGCAACTAGTGCAGCTTTTAAGCCTTCTAAGTCTAAATCCTTTAATGTATCGATAGATTTCATTACATCACCTGCCGTTCAGCAAAAGTTACTTTAAATGGTAATTTAGCCTGTGCTAAATGAAATGCTTCTTGCGCTAATTCTTTAGGCACACCTTCCATTTCAAATAATATACGACCTGGTTGAATTTGAGCTACCCAATATTCAACGTTACCTTTACCCGAACCTTGGCGGACTTCTAAAGGTTTTTGAGTAATTGGTTTATCAGGGAACACACGAATCCAGATTTACCACCACGTTTAATGTGTCTTGTAATTGCTCTTCGTGCAGATTCGATTTGGCGAGCTGTTAAACGGCCATGCTCAACTGCTTTAAGAGCAAATTCTCCAAAAGAAACTGTGGAGCCACGGTGTGCTAAACCACGGTTTTTTCCTTTTTGCTGTTTACGAAATTTAGTTCGTTTTGGTTGTAACATTTTAAATGACCCCTACTACTTATCAGCAGTTAGGCGCTTCTTCTGAGGAAGAACTTCGCCCTTGAAAATCCAAACTTTGACACCAATGATACCATAGGTTGTTTTGGATTCTGCTACACCATAATCAATATCAGCGCGGAAAGTATGAAGTGGAACTCGACCTTCACGATACCATTCTGTTCTAGCAATCTCAGCACCGCCTAAGCGACCGCTAACACTAATCTTGATACCTTTCGCACCGGCCTTCATAGCTGAAGTAACTGCACGCTTCATCGCACGACGGAACATAACGCGCTGTTCTAATTGCTGCGCGATAGACTCTGCTACCAATGTCGCATCTAAATCAGGCTTTTTAACTTCTTCAATATTCAAATGAACTGGAACACCCAATTGATTTGAGATTTCTTGTCTTAAACCTTCGACGCTACCGCCTTTTTTACCAATGATAACGCCTGGACGTGCAGAATGAATCGTGACGACAGCATTATTTGCAGGTCTTTCGATTTGAATATGGCTAATACCAGCGGCATATAGTTTTTTCTTCAAATCACGACGTAAATTAATATCTTGGTTTAATAAAGTCGAGTAATTTTTAGAGGCAAACCAAACGGATTTCCATTGCTTGGTAAAACCCAAACGGATTCCAATTGGATTAACTTTTTGACCCATAATTATTCCCCATCCGAAAGTTCAATAACAATGTGACATTGACGCTTAGAAATTCTGTTCGCACGGCCTTTGGCACGAGGACTAATTCTTTTTAAAGTTGAAGCTTCGTCAACAAGAATTTTAGATACTTTCAATTCATCAATATCAGCACCGAAATTATGTTCAGCATTCGCAATCGCAGAACTTAAAAGTTTTTTGATTTTTTCAGCTGCTTTCTTTTCGGTAAATTGTAAAATATTTAATGCGTTCGAAACATTTTTATTTCGAACCATATCAGCAACCAAGCGCGTTTTTTGTGCGGAGATTGGTGCATTACTTAATTTAGCTGTAACTCGCATAAAACCCTCTACTTACCTTTGGTCTTTCTATCACCGGAATGTTGTTTGAAAGTTCTTGTTGGAGCAAACTCACCAAGTTTATGACCAACCATGTTATCTGTAACATAAACAGGTACATGATCTCGACCATTATGTACAGCAATGGTCAATCCGATCATTTCAGGAAGAATGGTCGAACGACGCGACCATGTCTTAATTAACTTTTTTGAATTTGTTTCAATAGCTTTCACAACTTTGTTGAGTAATGAACCGTCAACAAATGGACCTTTTCTAATTGAACGTGGCATAATTTACCTCATTGATCCTATTTCTGATGCCGCGAACGAACGATAAATACATCAGTTCGTTTGTTGCTTCTAGTTTTATATCCCTTCGTTGGGACACCCCATGGTGATACTGGATGACGACCACCTGATGTGCGTCCTTCACCACCACCGTGCGGATGGTCAACAGGGTTCATCGCAACCCCACGTACAGTAGGTCGAATACCACGCCATCTTGTTGCACCAGCTTTTCCTAGCGAGCGTAAGTTATGTTCACTATTGCTCACTTCGCCTACCGTTGCACGACAAGTTACATGCACTTTTCGCATTTCACCTGAACGTAATCTGATAGTAGCAAATGCACCTTCTTTAGCGATGATTTGTCCACTTGCACCAGCACTTCTTAACAATTGAGCGCCTTTACCAGGTTTCATCTCAACCGCGTGAATAACGGTACCAACAGGAATATTCTTCAATGGCAAGCAGTTACCTACAGCGATAGGCGCTTGTTCACCACTTTGGATTTTATCACCAGCTTTTAAATTTGCAGGTGCAAGAACATATCGTCTTTCACCATCTTTATAAAGAACTAAAGCAATTAAAGCTGTTCTGTTTGGATCATATTCCAAACGTTCAACAGTTGCTTCAATGTGATCTTTGTTTCTTCTCCAATCAATAATACGGTATTTGGTACGCGCACCACCACCGATATGACGAACTGTAATACGACCATTGTTATTACGTCCACCAGTTTTAGGCAATGTTTCAACAAGTGCACGAAATGGTTTACCTTTATGAAGGTCTGTATGCACAACTTTAACAAGACCACGACGTCCTGGTGAAGTTGGTTTGGCTTTAACTATTGGCATATCATTTCACCTTAATCTACGGATGCAAAATCAAGATCAAAACCATCTTGAAGCGCAACATATGCTTTCTTCCAGTCATTACGCTTACCAGGTCGACCGCGGAATCGTTTATTTTTACCTTTAACGACTACGGTTGAGACTTTTTCAACTTTTACATTAAAAATTGCTTCAACAGCAGTTTTAATTTGGAGTTTGGTTGCGTCTGGGGAAACCTTAAATACAAAATGCTTTAACTTATCAGCTAAAACAGTTGATTTCTCAGAGGTATGAGGCTCTCTTAATACGATAAATTTATTTTCGATATTCATTGTAAAAGCTCCTCAACTTGCTTTAAGGCTTCTGCTGTAATGACCACATTTTCAAAGCGTAGCAATGAATATGGATCCATAAATTCGATATCACAAATATCAAATTGAGTTAGGTTACGTGAAGCCAAATACTCTGTTTCACCAAAATCATGAACTAAAATTAAAGCCTCATTAATGTTGTAACCATTCATTAATTTTAAGAATGCTTTTGTTTTTGGTTCATCACAATGGATAGATTCAACAACATGTAGTCTGCCTTGACGTAATAATTCTGAGAAAATTACGCTAATTGCAGCCTTATACATCTTTTTATTAATTTTTTGTGTGTATGAACGTTTTTTAGATGCAAATGTTACACCACCAGAACGCCACAATGGGCTGCGGATAGTACCCGCACGTGCACGACCTGAACCTTTTTGGTTCCAAGGTTTTTTACCGCCACCACGGACTTCAGAACGAGTTTTTTGCGCACTGTTGCCTGAGCGATATGCATTTAAAATTGTCGTTACAGACTGGTGAACAAGACCTTCGTTATATTCACGTTCGAACAACGCTGGATTCAAAGCAATCTCTTGGTTGGTGTCTTTAGTAATAATATTCATAATTATGCTCCCACCTTCACTTTCACAGCATGACGGATTTCAACACTACCACCTGGAGCACCTGGAATTGCACCTTTGATCAAGATGATATTTTTATCTTGATCAATTTTCATCACTTGAAGAGATTGTACTGTGCAGCGTTCACTACCCATATGTCCCGCCATTTTTTTACCTTTAAAAACGCGACCTGGGGTTTGGTTTTGTCCAATAGAACCAGGAACTCGATGAGATCTTGAGTTACCATGAGTTGCATCTTGGGTTCTGAAGTTATGTCTTTTGACAGTTCCAGCGAAGCCTTTACCTTTTGAGGTACCAGCTACGTCAACATACTGACCTTCAACGAAAACGTCTGATATTAAGAAAGTGTCACCTAACTGATGGTTAGATGTCTCAGTCAATCGAAACTCGGCTCTTAAATCACCGGCTTCAACGTTTGCTTTAGCAAAATGTCCTGCTAAAGCTTTATTGACACGAGATGATTTTTTTTGGCCAGAGGTTAATTGAAGAGCATGATATCCATCTTGTTCCATCGTTTTAACTTGTGAAACAAAGTTGGGTTTAACTTCGATTACTGTAACAGGCACCGCTTGACCGTCCGACAAAAATAGTCGAGTCATTCCAAGCTTGCGGCCTAATAAACCTAGTTTCATTATTTATTTACTCCATCATCAACTGATACGCCATATCAGCGGATACAGCTATTGCTGTTGCCTACTATTTATCGTCTAAACTGATTTGTACATCAACACCAGCTGCTAAGTCGAGCTTCATTAAAGCATCAACTGTTTTATCAGTTGGGTTCACAATGACGACTAAACGTTTATGAGTTCTTAATTCATATTGGTCTTGGGCATCTTTGTTCACATGTGGTGAAATCAAAACAGAAAACTTCTCCTTTTTGATAGGTAAAGGAATTGGGCCCTTAACTTGGGCTCCAGTCTTCTTTGCAGTTTCAACGATCTCTTTTGTTGAAGCATCGATCATACGATGATCGAATGATTTCAACTTAATTTTTATATTTTGTTTCATAGTTCACACCATTACTTAATGATTTTTGCAACTACACCCGCACCGACGGTACGACCACCTTCACGAATAGCGAATCGGAGGCCTTCATCCATAGCGATAGGCGCATGCAAATGAACAGACAACTTCACGTTATCACCAGGCATAACCATTTCTGTACCTTCTGGTAAATCACAAGTACCGGTTACGTCTGTTGTTCTGAAATAAAACTGAGGACGATATCCGTTAAAGAATGGAGTGTGTCGACCACCTTCATCCTTCGACAATACATATACTTCAGCTTCAAACTTTGTATGAGGTTTGATAGTACCAGGCTTTGCCAATACTTGACCACGCTCTACTTCATCACGCTTGGTACCACGTAATAACACACCAACGTTGTCCCCTGCTCGACCTTCGTCTAATAATTTACGAAACATCTCAACACCTGTACAGGTTGTTTTGGTTGTGTCGTGAATACCAACGATTTCAACTTCTTCGCCAACCTTAACAATTCCGCTCTCCACACGGCCAGTTACTACTGTACCACGTCCAGAAATTGAGAATACATCTTCAATCGGTAATAAGAATGGTTTGTCAATGTTACGAACTGGCTCAGGAATGTATCTGTCCATTTCTGCAACTAATTTTTCAACGGCAGGAACACCGATATCACTAGTATCGCCCTCTAATGCCTTTAATGCAGAGCCAACAACGATTGGAATATCATCACCTGGGAATTCGTAGTAGCTTAATAAGTCACGAACTTCCATCTCAACTAATTCTAGTAATTCAGCATCGTCAACCATATCTGCTTTGTTTAAGAAAACAACGATGTAAGGTACGCCAACCTGACGAGCCAACAAAATGTGTTCACGTGTTTGTGGCATAGGACCATCAGCTGCAGAGCATACTAAAATAGCGCCGTCCATTTGTGCAGCACCAGTAATCATGTTCTTAACATAGTCAGCGTGACCTGGGCAGTCTACGTGAGCATAGTGACGGTTATCAGATTCATATTCTACGTGAGCTGTAGAAATAGTAATACCGCGCGCTCTTTCTTCTGGAGCAGCATCGATTTGATCGTATGCTTTCGCTTCCCCACCATGTTTTTTGGCCATGATGGTTGTAATTGCAGCGGTTAATGTTGTTTTACCATGGTCAACGTGACCGATGGTTCCAACGTTGACGTGTGGTTTTGTACGTTCAAATTTTCCTTTAGCCATGATTTCTACCAAATATAAAAGTTATTGTTTTTTCACAATCGCATCAGCAACATTGTTTGGAGCTTCAGAATATTTTGCGAATTCCATTGTATATGTTGCACGCCCTTGAGTTGCAGAACGAAGATCTGTTGAATAGCCAAACATTTCTGCAAGAGGAACTTCTGCTCGAATAATTTTTCCAGCAGGAGATTCATCCATACCTTGTAACATACCTCTTCTACGGCTCAGGTCACCCATTACGTCACCCATGTACTCTTCTGGTGTAACGACCTCTACACTGAAGATAGGCTCAAGTAATACAGGGTTTGCTTTCATAGCACCTTGTTTGAATGCCATAGATCCAGCAATCTTAAACGCCATTTCAGAAGAATCCACGTCATGGTAAGAACCATCAAACAATGTGACTTTAACGTCAACGACTGGATATCCTGCTAAAACACCGTTATTGAGTTGTTCTTGAATCCCTTTATCAACTGCAGGAATGTATTCCTTAGGAATCACACCACCAACAATTGCGTTTTCAAATTCGTAACCTTCGCCACGAGATTTGGGTTCAAGTTTAATAACAACGTGTCCATATTGACCGCGTCCACCAGACTGTCGTACGAATTTACCTTCTTGCTCGACTGGCATGCGAATTGTTTCACGATAGGCAACTTGTGGTTTTCCGACATTTGCTTCTACGAAGAATTCACGTTTCATACGGTCAACAATAATCTCCAAATGTAACTCACCCATACCTTGAATAATGGTTTGCCCTGATTCTTCATCGGTATGAACACGGAACGATGGATCTTCTTGTGCTAATTTACCTAAAGCAATTGACATTTTTTCTTGGTCAGCTTTGGTTTTTGGCTCAACAGCAACTGCGATTACTGGCTCTGGGAAATCCATTCTTTCTAATGTAATGATATTTTTCTCATCGCACAATGTATCACCAGTTGTTACTGATTTTAAGCCGACAGCAGCAGCGATATCGCCGGCTCTTACTTCTTTAATCTCTTCTCGAGAATTCGCATGCATTTGTAACAAACGTCCAATGCGTTCACGTTTTCCTTTAACAGGGTTGTAAACCGTATCGCCAGATTTTAAGACCCCTGAGTACACTCGAATATAAGTTAAAGTACCGACAAATGGGTCTGTTGCAATTTTGAAAGCCAATGCTGAGAATGGAGACTCATAGGATGTTTTACGAGTATCATCTTCACCATCATCATCAACGCCACGAACGTCTGGAATTTCGGTAGGAGAAGGTAAAAAGTCAATAACACCGTCTAATACTGCTTGAACGCCTTTGTTTTTAAATGCGGAACCGCAATAAACAGGAACAATTTCATTTGCAATCGTACGTTGACGTAATGCTTTTTTGATTTCTTCTTCAGATAACTCTTGGCCATCTAAATACTTATCCATTAACTCTTCATTCGCTTCAGCAGCAGCTTCCACAATTGAGCTTCTTAATTCTTCACACTTTGCGACGAATTCAGAGGGAATATCTTTGTATTGGAAGGTCATTCCTTTGCTATCTTCATCCCATAAAATGGCTTTCATTTTAATAAGGTCAATAACACCTTTAAATTCTTCTTCTGCACCAATGTTTAATTGAACAACAACAGGGTTCGCACCTAAACGGTTCTTAATTTGGTCAACAACACGGAGGAAATTAGCACCCATGCGGTCCATTTTGTTTACGAATACAATACGTGGAACGCCGTATTTGTCCGATTGTCTCCAAACGGTCTCAGATTGTGGTTCAACGCCAGCAACAGAGTCGAATACAACTACAGCACCATCAAGTACACGTAATGAACGTTCTACTTCAATCATGAAGTCAACGTGTCCTGGTGTGTCAATGATGTTAATACGATGCTTATCGTATTGTTTATCCATGCCTGACCAGTAACAGGTTGTCGCAGCAGAAGTAATGGTAATACCTCTTTCCTGCTCTTGAACCATCCAGTCCATGGTTGCAGCACCATCATGTACCTCACCAATTTTATGAGATGTACCGGTGTAAAATAATACACGTTCTGTTGTAGTGGTTTTACCTGCATCCACGTGAGCGGCAATCCCAATATTACGATATAAATGAAGTGGTGTAGACACGTCAAACCCCTATTAATTAATTCCAACGGAAATGAGCGAAAGCTTGGTTTGCTTTAGCCATACGATGTGTTTCTTCACGCTTCTTAACAGCAGCGCCACGGCCCTCTAAAGCTTCATACATTTCTGCAGCTAAACGAGAAACCATACCTTTCTCACCACGATTACGCGCAGCTTGAACCATCCATCTCATTCCCAACGCCATAGAGCGCTTTGGACGGACTTCAACTGGTACTTGGTATGTAGCACCACCCACACGACGTGAACGAACTTCAACGGTTGGGCGAACGTTATCCATCACCTTTTCAAAATGGTCAATGATTGTCATGAGACGAGCATCAGCATCTGAAGATTCATCTTTCTTATATTTCTTCATCAACTTTTCAAACTCATCTAAAGCACCATATACAATATTTTCTGCAACAGATTTTTTACCATCATGCATAACAACATTGATAAATTTTGCAAGCACTTCACTTTTAAATTTTGGCTCTGGCAGAATTACTCTTGCTTTTACCGCTTTTCTTCTAGGCATAATTTACATTCCTGAGGTTATTTCTTATCTTTAGGTTTCTTTGTACCGTACTTAGAACGACCTTGTTTTCTGTCATTCACGCCAGCTGTATCTAAGCTACCGCGTACAGTGTGGTAACGAACCCCTGGTAAGTCCTTCACACGACCACCACGAATCAGAACGACCGAGTGTTCTTGTAAGTTATGTCCTTCACCGCCGATGTATGAAGTCACTTCATATCCGTTGGTTAAACGAACACGTGCAACCTTTCTTAAAGCTGAGTTAGGCTTTTTAGGGGTTGTAGTATAAACACGTGTGCACACACCGCGTCTTTGAGGACACGCTTCTAGCGCAGGCACGTTGCTCTTTCTTTTAATATCTCGTCTTGGTTTTCTAACCAATTGGTTAATTGTTGCCATTTTTTTTTAAGCTCCGAACGACCGAAATCATTATAATATCGCAAGGACAAGGAGGCCGAATTTTAATCGACCTCTGTCCAAATGTCAAGTTTCAACACTTTGCAGGCATTTTATTTACCGTGGAGGTTGTTCTGCATTGAGCGCTTCACTTAAAGCATGTTCGACATCACTTGCTGTTAATGAAGGAGTCACCGGCTCATTATTAGCTCGGCGAGCTCTCTTTTCTTTTCTCTTTTTATGATAAGTGTACCCTGTTCCGGCTGGAATAAGTCGACCTACCATAACGTTTTCTTTGAGACCTCTCAATTCATCCATCTTTCCACTCACGGCTGCTTCAGTCAACACACGAGTCGTTTCTTGGAAGGAGGCCGCAGACACAAAGGATTCAGTAGCAAGAGAAGCTTTGGTAATACCTAATAAAATTGGGTATCCACGCGCAGGTTCCTTGTTTTCTTCCTTTATTCTATCATTTTCTTGGAGCATCGAAATTTCTTCAATTTGTTCGCCAACCAAGAAACGGGTATCCCCAACAAATGTAATTTCTCGTTTTCTTAACATTTGTCTGACGATAATTTCAATGTGCTTATCGTTAATTTTTACACCTTGTAAACGATAAACATCTTGTACTTCATTAACGATATAATTCGCCAATGCACCGACACCTAATAATTTTAGGATATCATGTGGATTTGGCGGACCTTCAGCGATAACCTCACCTTTCGAAACGTATTCCCCTTCGAACACAGAGATATGTCTCCATTTTGGAATCATCTCTTCATGAATTTGATTATCTGCACCGGTAATAATTAATCGTTTCTTACCTTTAGTTTCTTTTCCGAAGCTAACCAATCCAGAAATTTCCGCCATTACAGCCGAGTCTTTTGGTTTTCTAGCTTCAAATAAGTCTGCTACGCGTGGGAGACCCCCTGTAATATCGCGAGTTTTGGTTCGTTCTTGTGGTATACGAGCAATAACGTCACCAGTTCGAATTTCTTGACCGTCTTCAAAGTTTACAATCGCGTCTACTTGCAAGTAATAATGAGCAGGAACCTGTGTACCAGAAATGCATAAGTCATTACCTTTCTCATCAACCAACTTAACCATTGGACGCAATTCAATGCCTGTCGAGCCAGATCTTTGTTTAGCATCAATAATAACAATGCTGCTTAAACCTGTCACATCATCAGTTTGTCGATTCATGGTAATACCTTCAACCAAATCAACAAATTTAACGCGACCAGCAATCTCTGAAACGATTGGATGGGTATGTGGATCCCATGTTGCAATCATTTGACCTGCTTCAACAGAATCATGATCATGAACAGAAAGCACAGCACCATATGGAAGCTTATAACGCTCTTTTTCACGACCAAATTCATCAGCTACGGTGACTTCACCAGAGCGCGATACCGCAACCAACATGCCATTATCTTGACGCACTGTTTTCAGGTTGTGTAGTTTTATCGAACCTTTGTTCTTCACTTGAATACTATTCGCTGCAGAAGAACGAGATGCTGCTCCCCCAATATGGAAGGTACGCATGGTTAACTGTGTTCCTGGTTCTCCAATTGACTGTGCTGCAATAATACCCACAGCTTCACCAATGTTAACCAAATGTCCACGTGCTAAATCGCGACCGTAACATTTCGCACACAGGCCAAAACGGGTTTCACAAGTAATTGGTGAACGAACGTTGATTTGATCAACACCCATTTTTTCTAATAATTCTACCCATGCTTCATCTAATAAGGTTCCACGAACAACCAATGGCTCTGTTTTGCCGGGCAGGTAGACATCTTGCGCAACTACACGACCCAAAACACGTTCATGTAATGGCTCTACAACGTCACCACCTTCAATTAATGGGTTCATGATAATACCATTATCGGTACCACAATCAATTTCGGTAATTACAACATCCTGAGCAACGTCAACTAATCGACGTGTTAAATAACCCGAGTTCGCTGTTTTCAATGCCGTATCCGCAAGACCTTTACGTGCTCCGTGAGTAGAAATGAAGTATTGGAATACATTTAATCCTTCACGGAAATTAGCGGTAATTGGTGTTTCAATAATCGAACCGTCTGGTGCGGACATCAATCCACGCATCCCCGCTAACTGACGAATTTGAGCCGCAGATCCCCGTGCTCCAGAATCAGCCATCATAAAGATTGGATTGAACGATGGTTGTTGACTTGATTTACCTTTAGAATCAATGACTTCTTCAGTAGCAATATTGGACATCATCGATTTTGCAACAATCTCAGAAGTACGCGACCAAATGTCAATAACCTTATTGTATCGTTCACCATTCGTAACTAAACCTGAGCGGAATTGTGATTCAATTTCACGAACTTCGTCGTAAGCTTGCTCAATAATGTCTGCTTTGTCTTTTGGAATTTCCATATCATCAATGCCAATCGATGCTGCAGCACGTGTTGCGTACTGAAATCCCATATACATTAATTGGTCAGCAAAAATAACGGTTTCTTTTAATCCATTATGACGATAACAATGATCCAATACCTTCGAGATAGCTTTCTTGGTCATCGGTTTATTGATTAAATCAATGGTCATCCCCGGTGGCAAGATAGTCGAAAAAATTGCACGACCAACAGTCGTATCAACCATTCGATATTCTTCACAACTCGGATCGTCTGATAGTGGAACACGTAATTTAATGCGTGCATGTAATTCAACCATTTTTAATTCATATGCATTTAAAGCCTCGGCTGGCGAAATAAACGCCTTGCCTTCACCAACGGCATTCACCTTATCACGTGTTAAATAGTACAAGCCTAAAACAACGTCCTGGCTAGGAACGATGATGGGTTCACCATTTGCAGGAGATAAAATATTGTTGGTGGACATCATTAATGAACGAGCTTCTAATTGCGCTTCTAATGTCAATGGAACGTGAACCGCCATCTGGTCACCGTCAAAGTCAGCATTGTAAGCCGTACAGACCAAGGGATGTAATTGAATCGCTTTCCCTTCAATCAAAACGGGTTCAAATGCTTGAATACCGAGACGATGGAGAGTTGGCGCACGGTTTAAAAGAACCGGATGCTCACGAATAACCTCTTCAAGGACGTCCCAGACCACGGGTTCCTCTCGATCAACCATCTTCTTTGCAGCTTTAATTGTCGTTGCTAATCCACGAAACTCCAATTTACTGAAAATAAAGGGTTTAAATAATTCCAAAGCCATCCGTTTTGGTAATCCACATTGGTGCAAACGTAATGTTGGTCCAACAACGATAACAGAACGACCTGAATAATCTACGCGCTTACCCAATAAGTTTTGACGGAATCGACCCTGTTTACCCTTAATCATATCGGCAAGGGATTTTAATGGACGTTTATTAGTGCCTGTAATTGCTCGACCACGACGACCGTTATCTAATAACGCATCAACCGCTTCTTGTAACATTCGCTTTTCATTTCGGACGATAATGTCTGGCGCATTTAAATCCAATAATCTTTTTAAGCGATTATTACGATTAATAACTCGTCGATATAAATCATTTAAGTCCGAAGTCGCAAACCGTCCACCATCTAATGGAACTAAAGGTCTTAGATCTGGTGGCAATACTGGTAGGACACTCATAATCATCCAATCAGGGTGATTTCCAGAGTCCTTAAATGCTTCTAATAACTTCAAACGTTTTGTAATTTTTTTAATTTTGGTATCAGAATTTGTAATAGGTAATTCTTCACGCAAGGTTCTGATTTCTTCATCTACATCAATTTGTTTTAGCAAATCACGAACAGCTTCAGCTCCCATTCTTGCATCAAATTCATCGCCATGTTGTTCAAGCGCTTCGAGATAAGCTTCATCATTCAATAATTGGCCTTTCTCCAAGTCTGTTAAACCTGGATCAATGACAACGAATGATTCAAAATATAAAACCCTTTCGATATCTCGCAATGTCATATCTAATAACAAGCCAATGCGGGATGGCAATGATTTGAGGAACCAAATATGAGCGACAGGACTTGCTAACTCAATATGGCCCATTCTATCGCGTCTTACTTTAGCTAATGTGACTTCAACACCGCATTTTTCACAAATCACACCACGGTGTTTTAAGCGCTTATATTTACCACATAAGCATTCATAGTCTTTTGTAGGTCCGAAGATTTTAGCGCAAAATAAACCATCACGTTCAGGTTTGAACGTACGATAATTAATGGTTTCTGGTTTTTTTACTTCACCATAAGACCAAGAACGAATAAGCTCAGGAGAAGCTAATCCAATTTTAATAGCATCAAATTCGTCAGAGTAACCTTGATGTTTAATCAAACCAAGTAAATCACTCATTACCGGTTTTTTCTTCATGGGTTCGTTTATTAAACTAGCCAAGTTTAGTCTCCCATTAAATGAATTAAAAAAAATATCAAATGCAAAAAACGCTAGATACTATTTCAGTATCTAGCGTTCAATACTATGATTCGTGACTTAAATCGATATCAATACCCAATGCTTTTATCTCTTTTAACAACACATTAAACGATTCAGGCATTCCGGCATCCATTCGATGATCACCATCAACGATGTTTTTGTAAATCTTTGTACGACCATTCACATCATCTGATTTAACTGTTAACATTTCCTGTAGAGTATAGGCTGCACCATATGCTTCAAGTGCCCATACCTCCATTTCTCCGAAACGTTGTCCCCCAAACTGGGCTTTACCACCTAGAGGTTGTTGTGTGACTAAACTGTATGAGCCTGTTGAGCGCGCGTGCATCTTATCATCAACCAAATGGTTAAGCTTTAACATGTACATATAGCCAACCGCAACTGGATTATCAAACTGATTACCCGTACGTCCGTCAAACAATACAATTTTACCATTTTCAGGCACATCTGCTAATTTTAACATTGATTTAATTTCAGCTTCACTTGCACCATCAAATACAGGGGTTGCCATAGGAACACCATTTCTAAGGTTTTCAGCAAGTTCGGATAATTCTTCATCATTTAGTGCAGACAATTGTATTCGTTGCAGGTCATGATTATAAATTTTATCCAAAAATTCACGTATATCTTTAGTAGAGGCTTTGTTGTTTAACATGCCATCAATCTTGTTGCCTAAAGCTTTCGCTGCAAGCCCTAAGTGCGTTTCGAGTACTTGACCAATGTTCATACGCGAAGGTACACCTAATGGATTCAAGACGATATCAACAGGCGTTCCATCGGCCATATAAGGCATATCTTCCATCGGAACAACCACAGAGATAACCCCTTTGTTACCATGACGACCAGCCATTTTATCACCAGGTTGAATTCGACGTTTAACAGCCATGTATACTTTTACAATTTTTAGTACGCCTGGTGCTAAGTCATCTCCCTGTAAAATCTTCTTGCGGCCTTCATTAAAGCGTTTTTCAATTTCTTTATTTAATAACTCTAATTGACGTGCTAGCTGCTCTAATTGACTGCTGATTTTGTCATCAGTAACGCGAACATCAAACCATTTTTGGCGTTCGATCAATTGTAAAGCATCTTCAGTGATAACAGTATTTTGCTTCACTTGAGAAGGGCCTCCCACACACATTTGACCTTTTATTAAATCGAATGCACGTTGATATATATCTTCTTCTCTTAAACGTCGCTCATCTTGTAAGTCTTTACGTATTTCAGCGAGATGGGCATCTTCTATACTTTTAGCTCGCGCGTCTTTTTCAATGCCATCGCGAGTAAAAATTTGAACGTCAATAACGGTTCCATTCATTCCTGATGGTACACGTAACGAACTGTCCTTAACATCGGAAGCTTTCTCACCAAAGATAGCTCTTAAAAGTTTTTCTTCCGGGGTTAATTGGGTTTCACCCTTAGGTGTAACTTTACCTACCAAAATATCCCCTGCACGAACTTCGGCTCCAATGTATACAACTCCAGACTCATCCAATTTTGCTAATGCCGATTCACCAATGTTTGGAATATCTGACGTAATTTCTTCAGAACCCAATTTAGTATCACGAGCGATACAAGTTAATTCTTCAATATGAATTGTTGTGAAACGATCATCGCGAGCAATTCGTTCAGAAATTAAGATAGAGTCTTCGAAGTTGTATCCATTCCATGGCATGAAAGCGACGAGTAAATTTTGTCCTAAAGCCAATTCTCCAAGATCTGTACACGGTCCATCTGCAAGAATATCACCACGAGCAATGATATCACCTTGACTGACGATTGGTGTTTGATTCATACATGTATCTTGGTTAGAACGGAAGTACTTGGTTAGGTTGTAAATATCAACTCCAGTTTCACCAGCAGTGGTTTCATCTGTATTTACACGAATCACGATACGAGATGCATCAACCAAATCTACAATACCACCACGTTTGGCGACAACGGCTACGCCAGAATCGGCAGCAACGGTACGTTCCATCCCCGTTCCAACAAAGGGCTTTTCAGCACGCAATGTAGGTACAGCTTGTCGTTGCATGTTGGAACCCATTAATGCACGGTTCGCGTCATCATGCTCAAGGAACGGGATCAATGACGCTGCAACAGAGACGATCTGCTTTGGTGAAACATCCATAAAATTAATTTTGTCGGGTGTTGTCAACGAAAATTCATTTTGGTGACGACAAGGTACCAAGTCTGTTTGAATCACACCATCTTTATCTAAAGGAATGTTGGATTGAGCAATATAATTGTCAACCTCTTCAATCGCTGATAAGTAAACAATATCATCGGTCACTTTGCCATTGATGACTCGACGGCATGGGGTTTCAATAAAACCATATTTATTGGTTCGGGCATAAACAGATAGTGAATTAATCAAACCAATGTTAGGCCCCTCTGGTGTTTCAATCGGGCATACGCGACCATAATGCGTGGTATGTACGTCACGGACTTCAAAACCAGCTCGTTCACGAGTTAAACCACCTGGCCCTAACGCTGAAACACGGCGTTTGTGTGTCACACCAGATAAAGGATTCACCTGGTCCATAAACTGTGACAATTGACTTGAACCAAAAAATTCTTTAATAGCAGCAGAAACTGGTTTTGCATTTATCAAGTCTTGTGGCATTAGATTTTCAGATTCCGCTAAGCTTAAACGTTCTTTAACAGCACGCTCAACGCGAACCAATCCCACTCTGAACTGATTTTCTGTCATCTCACCAACACTACGTACACGTCGATTACCCAAGTGATCGATATCATCGACAATGCCCTGACCATTACGAATAGCAATTAAAGTTTTAACAACATCCAAGATATCTTCTTTGGTTAATGTTCCAGGACCTTCATCGGTTGTACGTCCTAGTCGACGATTGAATTTCATACGTCCGACTTCAGATAAATCATAACGCTCAGTTTCGAAGAATAAATTTTGGAACAATGCTTCCGCAGCATCCTTTGTAGGTGGTTCTCCAGGACGCATCATTCGATAAATTTCAACCAATGCTTCAAATGGTGATGTGGTTGAGTCTGCGCGTAATGTATCTGAAATATAAGGACCATGATCAATGTCATTGGTGTAAATAATTTCAAAATGTTCAATATGTGCATTTATAAATGTTTCAATCATCGTTTCTGAAATTTCAGAATTCGCCTCAGCGATCAACTCTCCTGTTTCAGTATTAATGACAGATTTTGCTAATACCTTTCCAACCAAATAAGAAGATGGAACAAGTAAATGAGTCATCTCATTCTTTTCCATCATTTTTACATGACGAGAGGTAATACGACGGCCCTGTTCAACAATAACTTCACCAGTAGGTTTATGAATGATATCAAATTGAGCAATCTCTCCCCGTAATCGAGAGGGAATTAAATCCAGTAAGAATTCACCCATTTGAATCTGACATCCGATGGATGTGAAAAAATGAGCTAAAATTTGTTCCACATCATATCCTAAAGCCCTTAAAATTACGGATACAGGTAATTTACGGCGTCTATCAATTCGTGCATATAAACAATCTTTAGGGTCAAATTCAAAATCTAACCAAGAGCCACGGTAGGGAATGATTCGAGCAGAATATAATAATTTTCCAGATGAGTGTGTTTTTCCCTTATCATGCTCAAATATCACACCTGGTGAACGATGCAGCTGTGAAACAACGACACGTTCGGTTCCATTGATGATAAAGGTACCCTCTTCAGTCATGAGGGGCAATTCACCCATAAAGACTTCTTGTTCACGAATATCTTTAATCGGCTTTTGTTCTGTTGGTGCATCTTTGTCGTAGACTGTCAATCTAACTTTGACTCGCAGTGGAGCTGCAAAAGTTAAACCTCTTAGTTTACACTCTCTTACATTAAATGGAGCTTCACCTAAAGAGTAAGACACATAGTCTAGTCGTGCATTACCAGAAAAACTTTGGATGGGAAAAATCGATAAAAACGCTGTATGCAAACCTGTTTTAGAAAAATCAGTATTGGAATGACCTGTTCCAATGAAATCATGATAAGAATTAAGCTGGATTTCGAGAAGGTTAGGAATCTGTATTTGGTCACTCTGTTTGCCAAAGCTCTTGCGAAATCGTTTTTTTTCAGCGAAAGAAAATGTGGGGTGAGCATTTGCTTTGGTCATATTTAATCCTCTTTCAGATGATCATTGTCAATTTACAAAAACGTTAAACCCAGGCGTGAAAAAACACGTCTGGGTTAAAAAAATAGAGTTAAATTATTTAATCTCTACTGTAGCACCAGCTTCTTCTAATTGTTTTTTCATAGATTCAGCATCAGCTTTAGAAACACCTTCTTTAACAGGTGATGGAACGCCTTCAACTAAGTCTTTAGCTTCTTTTAAGCCTAAACCAGTAATTGTACGGATAGCTTTAATAACGTTTACTTTGTTATCACCAAAACCGGTCATTACTACGTTGAATTCTGTTTTTTCTTCAGCAGCAGCGGCAGGTGCAGCAGCGGCAGCAGCAACTGGCATAGCCATAGCAGCAGCAGAAACATTGAATTTTTCTTCCATTGCTTCAATTAAATCAACAACTTCCATTACAGACATTTTTGAGATGGCTTCTAAAATATCGTTTTGAGAAATAGCCATTATGTACTCCTAATAAATAAATAAATTACACGACTTGTATGCTATGCAGATTTCGCATCCTTAATAGCAACGATTGTTCGAACCAGTTTAGATTTTGGCTCAGCAATTGTACGCACCATTTTTTCAATTGGCGCACGCATGACATAAAGTAACTTCGCCAGTGCTTCGTCACGAGTTGGTAAACTCGCAATTGCTTCAAGGTGTTCGGCACCGAATGCTTTACCACTAACAGATAATGCCTTGATATCTAATTTTTCATAGTTCTTAGCATAGTCTTTTAATAGTCTTGCAGCATCGCTTGGTGCTTCCATCGATAAAGCAATAAATAAAGGACCAACCAACTTCTCACTGAGACATGCAAATGAAGTATCTTCAAACGCACGACGAGCTAGGTTATTTGGGACTACTCTCAAATAAACATCAGCTTTGCGCGCAGCAGCACGTAATTGAGTCATTTGGTTAACGGTTAAGCCACGATAATCAGCAACAACTGCTGACAGAGCCTTTTTCGCTACCTGATTTACTTCTTGAACAACCACTTTTTTAGCAGCTAAAGACAATGTCACGTTACGGACCTCCTTCGTTAACAAATCCGTATGGATTTGTGGAAATGGTGCGTGTTATTCACACGACACCGTCTGCGCAGGATATTAAGCTTTCACACCTGCGGTCTTCGACGGCATCGATATACAATGCCGTGAAACTTTTTTTAAATGGTGGATTATTTTACACAGATACTGATGTTAAATCAAGTACCAATCCAGGACCCATTGTTGAAGATAAAGTGATCTTCTTAATATAAATACCTTTCGCAGATGCAGGTTTTAATCTTTTTAAATCGGAAACCAATGCATTGACGTTTTCAATGATATCTTCTGGTGCAAAAGAAACCTTTCCAACTGTGCAGTGAATAATACCATTTTTGTCTGTACGATACCGAACCTGACCTGATTTTGCATCACGAACAGCATTTTCTATTTGCATGGTTACAGTTCCTACCTTAGGATTTGGCATTAAACCACGAGGTCCTAAAATTTGTCCCAATTGACCAACAATACGCATTGCATCAGGTGTTGCAATCACCACATCAAATGGCATTTGACCTGCTTTGATTTCTTCAGCTAAATCTTCGAATCCAACACGATCGGCTCCAGCTGCTTTAGCTTTTTCAGCCATATCACCTTGAGCAAAAACTGCAACACGTACAGTTTTACCAGTACCTTTAGGCAATAAAGTAGAAGAACGAACGACTTGATCAGATTTGCGGGGATCCACACCTAAGTTAACAGCAATATCAATGCTTTCGTTAAATTTTTTGGATGCAAATTTCTTTAATAATACAACAGCATCAGCTGCTTTATGAATAGACCCAGGAACAACTGATTCATTAATTAATTTTTGATGTTTAGTTAATTTCGCCATGATTATGCTCCCTCGACGTCAATACCCATACTGCGAGCAGTACCAGCGATAGTGTTAATAGCAGCCTGCTCATCAGCAGCAGTTAAATCAGGCTCTTTCATCTTGGCGATGTCTAACAATTGTTGCCGTGACACTTTACCTACTTTTTTAGTATTTGGGTTAGAGCTTCCGCTTGTAATCCCAATTGCTTTTTTCAATAACACAGAAGCCGGTGGCGTTTTTAATTGGAAGGTGAAGGAACGATCTGAGTATACGCTAATAACAACTGGAATAGGAAGGCCTGGTTCTAAATGTTGTGTAGCAGCATTGAACTCTTTACAGAAACCCATAATGTTCACGCCACGTTGCCCCAACGCAGGACCAACTGGAGGACTTGGGTTAGCTTTGCCCGCTGGAATTTGAAGCTTAATATAAGCATCTATTTTTTTTGCCATGTTTTACTCCTAAAAATGGGTCAACGTCTTAGAATAATTTCTTCGACTCCCCTAACAAAAATTCTTATGATTTTTCAACTTGATTAAATTCAAGTTCAACAGGTGTTGAACGTCCAAAGATAAGGACGGATACACGCAGTTTATTTTTTTCGTAATTAACTTCTTCGACAATACCATTAAAGTCCACAAATGGGCCTTCTTTAACACGAACCACTTCGCCGGGTTCAAATAAGATTTTTGGTCTTGGTTTTGTAGCACCCTCTTCTACTCGTTGTAAAATAGAATTTGCTTCTTTTTCAGAAATAGGTGTTGGTGATTGACTTGTTCCACCAATAAAACCGAATACACGGGGAATTGATCGAACCATATGCCATGTTTGGTCATCCATAATCATTTGAACTAAAACATAGCCTGGGAAAAATTTTCGCGTACTTTTGCGTTTTTGACCAGCACGCATCTCAACGACTTCTTCAGATGGAACTACAATTTCACCAAATTTATCAGTGACATTTTGTAACTGCGCACGTTGCATGATTTCACGCATTACAAAATTTTCGTATCCAGAATAGGCATGTACGACATACCATTGTTTCGTTTTATTATCTTCCACGGTTATCTCACCCTAAACGTGCTAATTTAGCAATTAACCAAATCATTAAGTTATCTAATAACCAAAGCATTACCCCAGTTACAGCAACCATTATTATAACGATTAATGTTGTTTGAACAGTTTCTTGTTTTGTGGGCCAAACAACTTTTTTTAATTCTGAATATGCATTTTCAAACAATACACGCAATTCATCACAAGTTTCTGTAAACCAAAACAATGCGATACACGCTAACACCCCTGAAGTCCATAACGCAAAATTCATAATGGGTGAGAGTTTCACTAAAATGTGTACTGCTAATGTTACCATTGTTAACAGGACTATCGCTGTCCATAAATATATATTTTTTGCTTGCATCGGGATTCTATTGTTTAAAAGGTTTGGCAGGCCAGGAGGGGATCGAACCCCCAACCTGCGGTTTTGGAGACCGCCGCTCTGCCAATTGAGCTA
>DDPL01000005.1 GCA_002342175.1 Legionellales bacterium UBA2469
CGAATGAAATGCATAAAAATCATTTTATAGTATTTTTTTAGTAATAAAAAATTTTTTATTAAAATCTTTAAAAATAATGTTTTATTTGTTAATATTTAAAAATAAGAGCGCAAAAAATGATATTAATGTTTTATTTGAGTTAAAATGAAAGCTTTAGATTTCTTCATAAATTTCCTAAAGGGTAAATTTACGCCGACCGTAAATTTACAGTCTGGCAGTTATAATCAAGCTACTTTGGTTGCAGAACCCGTTGACATTGATAATTTTGAAGCATATTGGGTGGTCAAGAAACCCATACTGACGAATAGACTTGGTAGTTCTAATCTAAATCAACCTATCCGAGCGATACGAAAATGGAACGCCATTAATCCCCAATACCCTGCATATATTTTTGAAAATAAATTATGGGCAGCACCTTTTTTAGGATCGAAAAGACCTAATGATGAACAAATAGGTTTGGCAATTATCGAAATTTACCAACGAACGGGCAATATCATCGCCGATGGTTGTAATAAAGATAATTTTGTTCTTGTTGATGATAAAGCAATTTGTGTTGATATGGATCTTGCCATTCATCGAAAGTCTATTGATAGTATTGAATATTTTAATGAGGTCATTAAACACGAAACCTTTGATACATTCTATACAGAGTTCCAGGATGTACGGCATCCCCGCGAAGTTGTTCAGACTTTATTTTATATTGAAAAATATTTATCAGATCAACAGTTTGATCGTCATCTTGTTACACCATGGATGGTTAAGCATATTAATGCATTTAGACTTATGGATTCGGATTTTAATGAACAACATTTTCAATCGCTTAAGTATATCGAATCATTTAAAATTAATTATGAAGATTTAGATTATTATATGGGACCGGATGTCATTCAACAATTAACATCCCTTGATTTGTTATTATCTCCCCTTGAGCTTTATGAAAAAATTAAATGGACGAGTGATAATTTAGATAAACGATTTCAAACACTTCAATATGAAAGTTCTAGTGAAACCTCTCGAGAATCCTTGAGCAATAGTTTAGGAACATCCCCCAATACTTCTTCATTTTTAGATATGGAATTTTATTTTGATTCGGACTCTTCCAATGATGGGAAATTGTCTCCGACAGATGAATTATTTAAGCATCCTTTCTCATACAAAAACCATTTTTTTACGACATTAAATGAACGTTTTAATGAAAGTGAGACCAAATCCTCTCCATGGCTAGAAAGATTCAAATTTCATTAATGAGTTATCAAAGCGGTTTTATGTTAAAATGTGCCATTCTAAAAATTTTTAAAGAAATATATGCTTTCCTTTCAGCAGATATCCTTGTCAAGAGGAACAAAAGTCTTATTTGATAATGCTTCAGCGACGATTTTCCAAAATCAAAAAGTTGGTTTGGTTGGTAAAAATGGGTGTGGAAAATCCACATTATTTGCTGTTATTTTAAAACAACTCAATGTAGATGCTGGTGATGTTATTTTACACGCCAATATTTCAATAAGTGTTTTACAACAGCAATTACCGCACAGTGAACTTTCAATCCTAGAATATGTATTAGAAGGCGATGATGCGTATATTCATTGGAATGCAAAATTAAAAATAGCCATCGAAAAAAATAATCATAAAATGGTTTCATTATGTCATGAGCATTTACAAGAAATGGATGCATATTCAAAACCAGCTCTAGCCGCCTCTATTCTCGTAGGATTGGGTTTTCCACATGAAAAGCATGGCCTTTCAGTCAATTCATTTTCTGGTGGTTGGCGAATGCGACTGAGTCTAGCTCGATGCTTGTTAAAGCCTGCAGATTTATATTTATTGGATGAACCTACAAACCATCTTGATTTGGAAGCAATACTTTGGCTGGAACGTTGGCTTAAAAATTTATCGGCCACATTTCTGGTTATTTCTCATGATAGAGATTTTTTAGATGGCGTCGTTGATAGAATTTTACATATAGAAAATATGCAAATGAAATTATTCACCGGAAACTATTCAAATTTTGAAAATGTCCGGGCCGAGCAATTGTTACAACAACAAGCATTATATAATAGTCAACAACGTCAGATTCAACATATGATGTCCTATGTTAATCGTTTTAAAGCGCAAGCCACAAAGGCAAAACAAGCACAAAGCCGTTTAAAAGCAATTGAGAGAATGGAAATAGTTGCGCAAGCACATCTTGATAGCGTTTTTAATTTTGAATTTTTTCCGACATCCTCAGCAGGTACGCCTTTCTTAAAATGCAGCGGGATGGATATAGGATATTCAAATGAAGTACCAATTGTTAAACATGTTTTTTTTGAACTAAATCCACAAGACCGAATTGCTTTAATGGGGCTAAATGGACAAGGAAAATCAACATTTATAAAAACCTTGGTGGGTGATATACGACCCTTAGAAGGAGAGTTTTATATTCATCCAAAAGTTCAAATTGGTTATTTTGCGCAACATCAACTTGATCAACTCGATTTAGATTTATCCCCCCTACAAACAATCCTTAAGATAACCCCTCATGCGAAAGAACAAGAGGTACGTCAGTTTTTGGGCGGGTATAATTTCCAAGGAGATGTCGTCATTCAACCCATTCGACATTTTTCAGGTGGGGAAAAAGCAAGGCTTGCACTTGCCAAATTAGTTTGGCAAAAGCCAAATTTATTACTCCTGGATGAACCGACCAATCATTTGGATATTGAAATGAAAACCTCAATTGAAATTGCTTTACAATCATTTGAGGGTGCTGTGATTTTAATATCGCATGATAGGCATTTGGTCAAAACCACGGTAGAACAATTTTACTTAATTCATGAGCAAAAACTTTCTGAATTTGATGGAGATTTGGAAGATTATGCAAATTGGCTTACAAATCTTCAACGCGTTGATCACACCAAAAAGATTGTTGTGACTAAAAATATAGATCATAAAGAACAAAAAATAATAAAGAATCGAATCAAAAAATTGGAAACGATGATGGAGGAATATCAAAAAAAACTTGATAATCTTCATCAAGAATTATGTTCCGAAGTACTATATGAGCCTGGACAACAAAAAAACCTTATGAAACTCCAAGAACAACAATCGCTTTATCAAAAATTTTTAATGGATGCAGAAAATGAGTGGTTAGAATTACTGGAAAAAATTGAAAATGTCTAATCTTACAAAAAAACAAATCGACGTAATAGTGCTCGGTGCTGGTGCTGCAGGTATGATGTGTGCGATTGAAGCGGCCAAAAGAGGGCGCTCGGTTCTCATTCTCGAAAAAACCAATCGTGCAGGAAAAAAAATACTCATGTCAGGTGGTGGGCGTTGTAATTTTACCAATCTTTATGCAACAGCTGAAAATTATATTTCACATAATCCTCATTTTTGTAAGTCGGCTTTAAGCCGTTATTCGCCTTTTGATTTTCTTGATTTGGTGAAAAAACATCATATTGACTACTTTGAAAAAAAACTTGGGCAGCTATTTTGTACCAATAAATCCAGTGATATTGTTAATATGTTACTTGCAGAGTGCAGCGAATGGGGAGTTCGCCTTGAATATGAACAACATGTTGGAGAAGTTGAAAAAAGACAAGATGGTTTTCGAGTCAAGACGCAATCCTCCGCTTGGATTTGTGACTCATTGGTTATTGCAACCGGCGGGCTTTCGATTCCCACTTTAGGCTCAACTCCATTTGGTTATCAATTGGCTTCCCAATTTGGTCATCATGTTTATCCTACGCGCGCTGGGTTAGTGCCATTAACCTTGCATCCTAGTGATAAAACCAAATATCAAGAATTATCTGGAATATCCATCGAAGCAAGGGTTGAGTGTCAAAACCAGTCATTTGATGAAAATATCCTTTTTACACACCGTGGTTTAAGTGGCCCTGCAATTTTACAGATTTCATCTTATTGGAGTGCAGAACATGATATTCAAATTCATTGTCTGCCGCATATACAAATTAAATCGATGATGGCGCAGTGGCGTCAAGATAATCCTGATTCTCATGTTAAGACGTTGCTTTGTCAAATTCTACCAAAAAAAATGGTACAAACTTTTTGGGAAAATCATTGGATGGAGAAGCCAATAAAGCAATTATCCCATCAAGAAGAGGCTCATATTTTACATACACTTGAGAACTGGAAAATTAAACCTGCTGGAACAGAAGGATATCGAACTGCAGAGGTCACATTAGGTGGTGTGGATTGTCATGAAGTTTCTTCACAAACCATGGCTTCGAAAAAAATAGATGGTTTGTATTTTATTGGTGAGGTTCTTGATGTAACGGGTTGGTTGGGTGGGTATAATTTTCAATGGGCCTGGGCTTCAGGATGGGCTGCAGGGCAGTTTGTTTAATGAAATGGCTGACATTTAGGACAAAAAAAAGTACTTCGTTTGCCCATGATGATTTTTTCAATCGGCGTTAGGCAAACAAAGCAGGGTTCGTGCTCACGGTGATAAACCTTTAACGATTGACTAAAATACCCCGGTTTTCCCTCACTGTTCACATAATCATTAATCGTGGTTCCTCCTTCTTGTATGGCATTAGAAAGTATGGTTTGTATTGCATGAATTAAATGTATACAATCATTTAACGAGAGTTTATTAACCGGCATTTTCGGATTAATGTTTGCAAGAAACAAACTTTCACTGGCATAAATGTTACCAATGCCAACAACGTTTTCTTGGTTCATTAAATACGTTTTGATAGGTATCGTTTTAAGTTGAAGCTTTTGATGAAATTGTAAAGGCTTCCAATTCGAATCAAGCGGTTCTATACCAAGTTTACGAATTAAAAAATGTTGATTGATGGGTTGTTCTGTCCATAAGATGCAACCAAAGCGCCTTGGATCGTGGTACCTTAAGCAAACGCCATTTTTAAAATGAATATCCACATGGTCATGTTTTAAAATAGGTGTTGGTTTTTGTATGATTTTAAAATGCCCTGACATTCCAAGATGGCAGATAATATTGCCACGACTACATTCAATGATAATGTATTTTGCTCGTCTGGTAATTCGATGCACGGTTTGACCAGGAAGAATTTGACATAGATTCATGGGTATTGGCCATCTTAAAGCATCATTTCGAATCACGATATTTTTAATTTCTTGATTTAAAATATAGGGTGATATCCCTGCTTTTGTGGTTTCAACTTCAGGTAATTCCGGCATAAAATTAATATTTAAGAACCTTGATTTTGAGAGAATATCAAGAGATGATATTTTATCAAGATTTATTTTTAATATTGGGTTTAAATTTATGCAAACTGGCGATATAGTGAATTCTTGTTCGTTTTTAGCAACAAATTTGTTGCAAGGTGATTTATGCGATTATCAAGGTCGATGGGTAATCTTGTATTTTTATCCGAAGGATATGACTTCGGGTTGCACGCAGGAAGCACGAGATTTTTCAGAATTCTTGCCTCAGTTTTCGCAATTGAATGCAGTGATTTTAGGCGTTTCTCGCGAAAGTATTCGCTCACATGAGCGTTTTAAAGAGAAAGAAGGAATAACATTTGAGCTTATAACTGATCCTGATGAATTTCTATGTCAAAAATTTGGAGTCATGAAAGAAAAAAGTATGTATGGAAAAAAATATATGGGGATAGAGAGAAGTACCTTTTTAATTGATCCCAATGGAAAAATTGTTTATGTTTGGCGAAATGTTAAGGTTTCTGGACATGTACAAGAAGTTTTAGAAATCCTCAAGCAAATTCAACAATAAGAAGAAAAAGAATAATGGAACAAAATCCAATTTACCTAGGCGTCAATATTGATCATATTGCCACCCTTCGTCAGGCACGTGGTACACGATTTCCAGATCCTGTCCAAGCAGTTATGGTTTCTGAAGAAGCAGGTGCCGACGGCATCACCTTACATTTACGAGAAGATAGACGCCATATACAGGAAAGAGATGTGAGACTTATCAAAGAAATTCTTTTAACTCGAATGAATTTTGAGATGGCTGTCACCGATTTTATGTTGGATTTTGCTGAAGAAATTCGACCCGAACATATTTGTTTGGTTCCCGAAAAACGTGAAGAATTAACCACAGAAGGTGGTTTGTCAGTTATTAGACACGAGGAAAAGTTATCAGTGGCTGTGCATAGGCTTCAATCCATGGGTGCTGAAGTATCGATATTTATTGATCCAGATTGTGACCAAATTCAAGCGGCTTATGAATTGGGCGCACCGACTATTGAAATTCATACAGGTCGTTATGCTGATGCAGTTGATCGTTCAATTCAGATTCAAGAATTAATGAGGATTGAAAAGGCTGCTTATTTTGCGCATGATTTGGGGTTAAAGGTGAATGCTGGCCATGGGTTAAGCTACCAAAATGTTAAACCCATCGCCAATATTGAGATTCTTCATGAGCTAAATATCGGACATGCCATTATGGCCAGGTCTTTTTTTACAGGCTTAAAACAGGCTGTCATCGATATGAAGCAATTAATGTTAGAGGGACGTTATGCAGCAAGAACATGATTTATTAACCATTCGTCTTTGTGGAGATTCGGGCGATGGTATTCAGTTGATTGGTGAACACCTCATGATGAATGCGGCATCAAATGGATTAGAAGTTCGTACTTTACCTGATTATCCAGCTGAAATTCGTGCGCCTGCAGGAACTGTTTCTGGGGTTTCAGGAATGCAATTAGCTCTTTCAGCCCATGCCATCGAAACAGCAGGTGAAAAAATAGATATTCTTGTGGTGTTAAACCCTGCTGCACTTATTCATTCAATAAATGATTTAGCGCAACACGCGATTATTTTTATTAATGAATGCCAATTTACTGAAAAAGATTGGCAGAAAGCAAAATGTGATGCGAGCCAACTCGATGAATTAAAAAAAAATCATCAAATCATATCAATTTCAATGATTAAATTGGTATCAAATGCGCTCGCGAATTTTGATATTCCGCACGCTCACATGAAACGATGCAAAAACTTTTTTGTGTTAGGGATGTTGATTTGGTTATTTGAACTTTCTTTAGATAAAGCTAATAGCTTGATGAGTATAAAATTTAAGAATAAATCTGAAATTGCCGAGGCTGCACAGATTGCAATTTCAGCGGGATATCACTATGGTATGACACAAGATTGGATGCGGCCATATTTTTTAAACTCTCAATCCTTGAAAACAATAGGAGAGTATCGACAAATCAATGGAGCAGAGGCCATTGCACTAGCTTTAGCCACAATCGCAACCCAGTGTCAACAACGAATATTTGTTGCAGGATATCCAATTACCCCTTCTAGTGTGATATTGCATGAGTGTGCAAAACTAAGTCAATACGGTGTTGATTTATTACAAGCTGAAGATGAAATTGCAGCGGTATGTGCTTGTTTGGGGGCCTCATTTGGTGGACATCTTGCCATTACCACAACATCTGGTCCAGGTTTTGATTTGAAAATGGAAGGAATTGGATTAGGTGTTCAAGCAGAGTTACCGTTGGTCATTATCGATGTTCAAAGGGCCGGTGCTTCAACCGGACTACCAACGAAAACAAGTCAGGCTGATTTGCGACAAGCTCTCTATGGTCGTCATAATGAATCACCAATACCTGTTTTTGCTGCTCAGTCTCCGTCAGATTGTTTTGATGTTATGATTAAAGCCTGTAAAACAGCAATTACATACATGACTCCCGTTGTCTTGTTATTGGATGCATACTTGATGAACGCTAGCGAACCATGGTTAATACCGGATCCCACTACATTGGATTTACCTTTATTTCAATATTATCAAGAAAAAGAACCATTTAAACGCTTGGAAAATGGAGCTAGATCTTGGAATCCGCCTGGTCATTTAGATTATATTCATCAATTAGGTGGTTTAGAAAAACAAGGTGATATGGGCAAGGTTAGTTATGATTCTGAAAATCATCAGTTAATGACTAATATTAGGGCTCAAAAAATCCAGAATATTTGTGAGTCTTACCCAGCTCTGGAGGTTCAAGGACCACATGCGGCAACTGTTTTATTGGTTGGATGGGGTAGTACCTATGGTGTAATGAAAACTGTCTTTAATCGTTTAATTGAAGATGGAGAATCTGTTGCCTGGCTGCATCTTAAACATTTAAATCCTTTTCCGAAAGAGCTCGGTCTTCATTTGAAGAGATATGATAAGGTGTTGGTTGTTGAGTTAAATACAGGTCATTTATGCGGATTGCTTCGAAGTACATTCTTAGTCGATGCACAATCGATTCAGCAATTTAATGGAAAACCTTTTTCAACCCATAGTGTCATTGAACACATTAAAAAGAATATATTATGATAAATAAAAATTTTTCTAAAGATAGTTTTTCAAATCAAAATGAGGTTCGTTGGTGTCCGGGCTGTGGTGATTATGCCATCTTATCAGCCTTACAAAAGACATTAGCCAATATTGGAGAATCACCTGAAAAACATGTATTTGTTTCAGGAATTGGTTGCTCTGGTCGTTTGCCATACTACATGAATGCTTTTGGATTTCATACGATTCACGGTCGAGCAACTGCAGTGGCGAGCGGTCTAAAATTAACTCGCCCTGACATGACAGTATGGATTATCACAGGTGATGGTGATGGATTAAGCATTGGAGCAGGGCATCTTATTCATTTATTAAGACGTAATATAAATGTGAATATTTTGCTTCTCAATAATCAAGTTTATGGTTTAACCAAAGGACAATTTTCCCCAACCTCAGTGATAGGACAAATTACTAAAACATCTCCTGGTGGCGTCAATCAAAATCCGATGAACCCTTTAATGTTGGCATTGGGTTCTGGTGCAAAATTTATTGCACGTTCTATTGACAAAGATCCAATTCATATGAGTCAGATTTTTGAGGCTGCTTATCGTTTCCAAGGGTGTGCTTTTGTTGAAATTTATCAAGATTGTCATGTCTTTAACTCAGGTGCATTCGATGCATTTTCCACTAAAACGCAACGACAATCTGAAGTTTTATATTTAGAAGATCAAAAGCCTATGCTTTATGGCAGTGCATTGCAACAGGGGGGATTAGTTATTGATCAAAATGGCGTTCATAAAGTGACACCTTTAGAACAAGTGATGTTGCATGATCAAAATGATTTTTTAAAAGCTGTTCAATTGGCTAATTTACATTACCCGGAGTACCCTGTACCAGTTGGCGTTCTCTATGAATCAAAAGCCCCAATCTATGCGTTTACAAATCAGGGTATGGTTGATACGAACGCATTAAAAGAACTCTATCGAAAAGGAGCAACCTGGTCCCGTTAGAAGTGTCGTCGACAAGCAGGATCGTGCGATAAAAGTGTGGTCATGGTTTTGTAAAAAGGGCTTTTTTCTGGCTCTGGGTGATGATGGGTTAATAAAATATGAATTATGCAACCTAGAGCAAACAAATCAGTTTCTATTCCTATGAAGTCATTGAAATTTTTTCGAATAAAATGTTGCATGAATTCAAATGGCGACATTTTGTGAATATTATGATGTCCAAAATTTTTATTTGTTTTTGGAAACAAGCAAAGATTACTTGATTTATGTGATGCAATTTCAACCGCCATCTCCTGTTTGGCTGTACCTGTTTTTTCAATAACATGAAAAGCTAGATCTTGAAATGCCATTAATGACAAAAAATGATTAACTGAAAAAGGTAAATTTTCAAATAATTCTGGCGCAATAAACGTGAATGTACCAGGGACGACTTTGGGTCTTCTTGCATTAAATTCAAGCATGACGGCATCTTCAAAGTCAATAATATTTAAGGTTGGTTCCCCATTTTTATCAAGTTCGATACAGATGTTTTCAGGTTTTAAATCGGTATGAAAAATATTTTTTTCATGCATTACTGACACTAAATGAATTATTTTGGAAATGATTTTTTCAAGCATTTCAGTCGGCAAATGAGGATTGATTTGTAAAAATTCATTTAGGTTTTTTCCTACATCTCTCATTAAAAAATAAATTTCTCTATCACGAAAAAAATGTTCTCCAATATATACATCTGGGTTAGCGTAAATTAATGGTTTAACTTTGTATTTGTAATATGGGGATGATTTTAAGAGAAACCATTCCCTTTCAAGATTGAAGTAGCTCTGAATAGATAAAGTAAATTCTGTAGAATGTGGTTTTAAGTAGACTTGTTGGTGATAATAAATTGCAGCATATTGATAGTTATCTTCAATATGTGGATGAATTAGCGGAATAATGGTTTCATCGACATCATCATCATCATCATCTAAAACAAATTCAAATCCAGTATAGTTTGGCTGGTGATAAGAGCTAATTGGCAGGTAATAATGCCGCTTACCTTCATGATTAGGTTCTGATAAATAAAGTCCATGTTTAAATCTATCCCAAAATTTTTGTTCTTTAATATGCGTGAAACATTCAGGTGAAGAGAAATAGTCATGGAATATTGAAAATGCATTGTCAGTTATATTTTGAGCCATAATCATTAGAATAATAAAATTTTGTTAATAATATATACATATAAAATAAAATCAATAAAAAAAAACGAATTGAAGTGTTGACATACGTTTTTTTTTTCAATAATCTTCGTTGGCAAGGAAGTCTAAGCAGTCGCACAAAGGAATGTTATGAAGTTTTTACTTGATGAATTGAATCAGAAATCATATTCAGATCTAAAATTGCTTTTTTTAAAAATACCGCGTTACCATAATAATATTATCATTGAAGGCTATTTTAAGAGATATTATTTTTCATACCACTATATTCCTCATTTTTTTAACTATTTACCCGAACATATTCACACTATTGAATTTAAGAGTAATAAAGACATTAGTGATTATCTTGCAGAAATGGTTGCAGCCTTTCCGTCTTTTATACATACCATAAAAATGAATTTTGTCTTCCCAAAAATTATGAATAACTTTGGACCGGAAAGATATAAATTGATTCAAGATATTAAAAAGGTATTGAAGAGCATTCCCAAACATGTCCAATCATTAGATTTTTCTGAAATGAGATTCACCGATATCCCTAGTGATAATGAAGATATTTTGTCATTAATCCCTTCGCATATTAAAAAATTGTATTTACCTAATATTGAATTTGGATCGTTGTCAACACAAGCACGTCGACGTTTATTAAATTATATTCCGAAAACCGTTGAAGCGCTTTTTTTTGAAGAGAATTACATTCTATCAGATCGCTCTTTACCCAATTTAATTCGTATTTTTGAGGAACAATATCCAAATATCACCAGTCTGTCTCAGTGTCGTAAAGATTTATCATATGGGCAAAATCCAGTGTATTTTTGTTCGATAATGTCTTCAATTGGTATTGCATTTCCACGCCTCCGTCACTTAAATTTAAGAGAAAATCAATTTGGAAATTTAGTTAGAAATGAATCTTTTGCAACATGTTTACAAGTGATTCCTTCACAGGTGTCAGATGTTGATTTGGGAGAAAATGCAATATTTTCATATAGCATTTTAAATTTATGTTTAGCATTTCAAGAGTTACCGCCTTCAATAAAATCAATTGATATTGGAGATGATATTTCTAAATTAAATCAAAATGATGTTCAAAGATGTATTTATAGCTTACCAATACAAATAGAAATTCTTCGAATGACCAAAATTTCATTTATGGGATTAGATGCTGGAAATTTTTCGATGCTCATTGAACATATTCCACCGCATGTTCACACATTTGATCTCAGTAAAAATAAATTTAGTGAAAAAAATCACCAGGATATTGTACAAGTTTTTAAGAATATCCCCAAACATGTTCATACACTTATTCTAAAAAATAATTTTCTATCGTACTTTTCAATAGAACAGTTTAGATCAATCATGGAGGCATTGCCTCAAACGATCAAATGTATAAATCTTTTGGAAAATGGTTTTGAAAGTTTAAATCACTCAATGATGAACCGTTATTTCGATGTGATTCCAGACGTTGAAGTTATTTTAGATTTTTCTAAAGTTTGGTGGAGTTTAAATCAAGGTATTGTAAATCAAGCAATACCATTATCGAATGTTATTCGACCAAGAAAACTTTATCATCAAAGAGAGCGAGCTCAAATGATCATTGGAGTTGCACAAATTTTCCAAGCAAAAAAATTACCCATATCATGTGTAGAAAATATTGGAACGTTTATATTTGGCATGTATCGTCTTAATTCATTTTCAGAACATGTAAAACATATTTCAACGAAGTTGAATGTTTCTAAACATACAGGTAAGTTATATCAAAATTTGAACTCAATATGCAGCGCCCGAAGAGAGTTCGTACAACAATCAGGTTATTCAATTCTAGATTTCAGCATGATGGGGGGGGGGTTATCTAATAAGCTTCAAATGAATGATCTGATAAAAAACATTCCCAACTCGATTCGTTGTATTAATATAAGTTTTAACCGATGTCCATATACTATTGAATCAAGACAATATACTCAGGAGGCATTTCAATTCTTTCCACCACATGTTGAACTTATTGATTTGAGAGGTAATGGTTTTGAATTTATGGAACCTAAGCATTTACAGGACTTGTTAGGTAAAATTCCAAAGGATATGAAAATCCTACTCTCACAGGAAATTCTTGCAACTTTAACCCAATATTTAATTCGAATGGATACACCGGAATTTTATAGATCATTGATTGGAAATTATACGAAATTTCTCGATAAGGCCCAGATTTTATTGAATGATTATACCCAAGGTGATTCGCCATTGATGCGTTTGCTCATGGGGTATTGGAATTGGAATCGCAATCATATTTACGACGTCGATAAGGTGGTTGTAAAAATTCAACAGGGGTTAATTCAAAATATTAGAGACGCATTTCATGGGTTTATGAAAATTTTATTAAAAAACCAAACAGGCGCTTTAGCAAAGTCACTGATGTATTTGATTCTTGAATTAGAACGCGCCGAAAACAGTTCTTTAGAAAAAAAAGTGTTAATGATGAGTAGGAGATAATATGGAAATAAAAATATTAAAATCAGACAAAGCTCAATTCACAAATGATTTTTTGAATATGGCTCGATTTTATCATTGGACAGGGAAGGAACTCAGCTTATTGACGGGATTAAGTGAATCAACAATAAGTCGCGTCAATCAAGGCAAGCGTTATCTTTTACCCAATACCAAAGAGGGTGAAATAGTCCTTTTACTGCTTCAAATTTTTCAATGTTTAAACATGGTCGTTGGTCATCAACATCAAAAGGCTTTAGCATGGCTATATTCTAAAAATCAGGCTTTTAATAATCAAAGGCCAATCGATTGTATGAAAAATATTGTTGGATTGGTAAATGTACTTCATTTTTTAGAGAAAGAAGTACCCAACAAATAAAAATCATGGTTGATATTTTGGGGCATATTGTAATTTTTATAGTCTAAACTGATAGATATATCTCTTTAGTGAGTCGATAGAAATGTACTCTCAAAATATCACCATTCCAATTTCATTAAAATTATTAAATGGTATTTTAACTATTCCCCAGCAAGCAAAAGGAATTGTTATTTTTGTTCATGGCAGTGGTAGTGGGCGATTGAGTACACGAAACCAATCTGTTGCAAATCAATTAAATCAAGCAGGATTGGCGACATTATTATTTGATTTGCTTTCGCATGAAGAAGAGTTGATTGATAATAAAACACGAGGGTACCGGTTTGATATACCTATGTTAGCATTGCGCTTAGTTGATGTAACTCAATGGGTCGCTGATAATTCAAGATTATCGAATCTATCAATAGGGTATTTTGGCGCCAGCACCGGCGCAGCAGCAGCAATCATCGCATCTGTCAAAACGCCGCAACAGATCAAAGCCATTGTTTCACGTGGTGGGCGCATTGATTTAGCGCAACAGGCGTTACCAATAACTACATCCCCAACATTGGCCATTGTTGGCAGTTTAGATAATGTTGTTCTAAATTTAAATTTAGAAGCTCTGGAAAAAATGAATTGTAAACACCAGCTTCATATTGTCAAGGGTGCAAGTCATTTGTTTGAAGAAAATAATTGTTTACAAGAAGTAGCAGTTGCGGCAATAAAATGGTTTTTAAAATACTTCATTTAGATTGGAGTCATGAACATGTCTATGACACAAATAAAAAAAAATATTGCGGATTATCCTTATCTTGCAATTCAATGGTTGATTCTATTAGAGGCACAAGAAAAGCTTGAGCCGAATGCGTCCCAAGATTCATTAAAGAAACAGTTAATTCGTTTTATTAAGAAAAGTTTTTATGAAGAAAACCTAAAGGATTTTTTAAAAAACTTTGATTCCAAAGTTCTTTCAATAAAAGTGCGCGCGTATATCGAATTTATAAAAAAAGTCAGTCATGGTGAAATTTTATATGCACCGCGCTTAGCACCTCAAGAACAAGCCTCTGAAATTGCAGAACAGTTATTATTGATGATTATACATGAGCCCGTTGATAAATCTTTGATGCTATCACTGCGCGAAGTGATTTCTCATGGCTTTTCGCATTCTTATCATTTTAAAAATTTTGGGTTATTTGAGAAAAAATCGAGTTCACTGACCATTCAACAGGTTTTAGATCATCTAATTACGAAACAAGATTTGTCTGATAGAGAAAAATATTGGTTATTTAATAATCACAATAATCGTATATTACGTATGCCTGTCGGGTTTAGGTGATGCCTCAGCCATTTTTGATGCATGGTTATTCTCGTTAATATATGGTTCTGAGCTTTTTGAAGATGTTGTGGAAGAAAATAAATCATGGCTTAGGCCTGTTATTGAACAATTTTTTATAAACATTTCCATTGATGTTGCTCGGTGATTTATATCTAAACATAGGGGGGGGCGTATGGATTCCTTATCACGTTCTCTAAAGCAATTGTCATGGTTAAGTGGTATTTGAGCTGGTGAAAAAAATGGACTTGATTTTAAATACGTAACCTTTACCTTTTCTTGGTTATGTGGCAGTTGGGGGGGGGTTGAGGGCGCAGTTTCCATGGAAATACGCTTTGTATTTTTGGGAAGAGGGGATTGTGTAAGTCGTTTACCAAGTTCAGATATATTTCGTTCTCTAATTGGCCTGTGGTGATCGAAAAGTTGGGCAGTATTTAGGAAAGAAACATTACTGGTTGCTCTAAATAAAAAATTTTGTTTTAATACTTCGCTACAATCAGCACAAGCTGGCTTGCTAATGCCTATAGAAATTTTGTTTTGAACACCAATAGATTCTCGCATTCTATTTTCGATATAAAAAGCAATTAATTGTTCCGCATGAAAAGTGTGAATTTCTAAAACCTGATCTTTATCAAGAAAATTAAGAAAATCTATGGTGTCATTTTTTCTATTGATTAGTATACCTTGGTTACCATTTTCCTCTTTTTTTTGCGGAACTAAAATCACAGGGCTTAATTCTCTATCCATTAAAATAGAAATATCACGATTAGTTAAATCATCGGTTAGTTCATCAATCTCATTTATTTCTCTATTTTTATTGGAAACAATGGATGCATATAATTTTGTAAATGCTTGAAATAGAATGGTTTTTTTAATAAATAAACCACCGGCCTTAGCCAGATCTTCTAAAAATCTTAAAACAATTGATAGGTATTCAGCATTAAAATATTTTTGAAGTTCATTTATTTCAATATTTTCAATAAAGCCCTCTTCAAAAAGGTGACTCGCGTCAATCTCTATATCATTAAGGAGAATAAGCGGAAGGGGGTCGATGTCCAATAATGTTATTAATGTTTGTTGTATTATTAAAAAAGACCTATAGAGATTTTCTGTTACTTCATGGGGGTCAATATATTTATTAATATTACAGGCAATAATTAATTGATTGTTAACAATCGATACAGCTGAACAGACAGAGTAATCACTGCTTAAATTTAACAATTTAGCCAAACTATCCAATCGTCTTGTACGTCGAGTATTGTCAATCTCTTCACATTTATTGATGTAGACAGATTGTTCATGCGTTTGAACTTGTAATTTAAATCTGGCTATTTGCTCAATAAAACTATCGAGCTGATGAATTGTGTTATTTTCAAATAAATCTAAAACGCAATCACCTGGAATAGTTAGATTTTCATTTAGTAATGTAGAATTTTTGTTATGTAGAATCTGTGTAAATTTTCTAAATGCTTTGTGAATATCACTCAAGTGAGGATGAAAATATTTACATATTAAATTTATGGCTAAAACATTACAATTGTCTGAACTAATATGTGTGTCATTTAAAATACCAATGGCTACATCTCGAAGTTTTTTATAGACATCTAAATGTTTAACAATATAATTACAGAAACTTATTATATAAAGTTCGTTCTTATGTCTTATTGACAGCTCCAATCCCTGAAAAACATCTCCCTTTAATATTTTTATAAAACTTTCATTGATTCTTTTTTGGGGCTGGCTTAGCGTTTCTGTTGTAGACTCGATTTCTAATTGACTCATGATTATTTTCGGCAAAGAAGTGAATTTCGAAAATCATTTTTAAATTGTAATAATTGATTATCTGCTTGTGCTTGATTGATTAAACCTTGAGATAATTGTTGTTGCATATTCGCTTGTATGGTCTTAGCAAAACATACATATAGGGATATATTTAGCGAGGTAAAAGCTGTAATTCCTAGCATATTCGATGCAAATTTCATATCAAATCTCCTATACAATAGTAATTGTATAAAATTATTGCCTTGTAGTCAATAACTGGTTTTAGTGTGTGAAAACTCCATGAAAATG
>DDPL01000017.1 GCA_002342175.1 Legionellales bacterium UBA2469
TAAAAAGATGTGACATTTCTAAAGAGTTTTAACATATAAGGGTCTTTTAGGTGCTGGTTTTGGGTTAAATGCTTCATCCAGCAAGTTGTCAATCTTCAGGGCGCTCGAATAACTTTGAATGGTTAGATATGATGAGTGGCAAAATTCATGTCGAAATCCCGCAAATTGCTTAAACAATTGGATTTGTGTTGTTTTGCCAGCTGAGCGCGGTAGAGAAGCTGTTTTTTTTAAATCGGTAAGAAATTTTGCTAAACCCAGTATGTCTTGTATATTTTGTTCAAAATATTTGATTTGAAGCTTAGGTGAATAGATATTCGAGATGCTTCTAGATAATAAGGCCGTTTGAATGGCATTGTTGGAAAAAAAAGGAATTTTCGGCGATAAGCCAAAAATGTTTTTTGCATATTCAAAATCAATAGAAGCGTAGAGAAGATAAGTTTGAATTCGGGGCAATTGATGATTATGCATGATACATAAATAAAAACAAAGTGCTAATGCTGTTCGGTGATTACCATCAATAAACCATTGTTTATTAACCAGTTCTTTGGCAAATGCGGAAATGGTCTCTATTGACAAAATAGGCGTAGAATCAAGTGTGGACTCAATATTAGCTATAAATTCTATAAACTTACTTTTTGTCAATTCAGATTTGAAAACTAAAATAGGATTTTCCGGAGGATTGGTGTAATCACTCAGACGGATTTGTAAATTAATGGATTCAAAAAGATCGACTAATGTCATATTACTTTGCAGTCATGATGCTTAAATAATCAATTTGATTATTATTTTAATATAAAAAGCGCTTTTAATCAATTCTTGTGAAATAAAATGTTGTAACTCCATGAAAACAATCACCATGCTTTTTAGATTGGAATTTAAAATGGCAGAAATGCTTTTCAAGGCGCTTACTTTTGGCTAGTTTAATTGCGTTATGGAAATATGGTTCGCAAGGAGTCCAACATGCATCCTTATCGATTGATACCCCGTGTATTGATGCACGCACAATATTTGAAAAGCAAACCGATGGTACAAGCGGTGAATGAATTTTCTTCTTATGTCAGTCAATTATTTTTGTACCATCTTTTTGACGATGATGAAGAGCATACCTCACAATTATTAATTGCTCTATCGAGCATATCTCTTTATCGAAACATTCAATCAAGTATGTTTCACGCGATTCCTCTCCATTGTAAAAATATATCAGATATCAATCGAATACTTGATAATCTCCAATATTCATTATTTGAAGAATATGGACAAGCTGATTTACGTCGTGAATTGAATTATCAAGCACATTACTTAAATGTTTATATGTTCTGTCAGTACTTGATGTACAAAGCGCTAGACCATCATTTAAAAGAAGATTTTCAAAGTATCTTGGAAAAAGAATTACAAACATTTGTTTTTAAAGAGTTTGGCAGCGTTCCTTGGACTTGGGGTGAAATTTTTAATTTTATTTTAATGGCGATGGCACTTTTGTTACTTATGTTTAGTGTATTGGTTTTGATTCCATCGATCACACAATGGGTTGCCAGTCAATGCGCGATTGAAATGATCAGCATTATTGTATCCGGTATTAGTGGATTATTTTTAGGTGGCTTTGTGCTTGCCCATACATGTACTACAAGGAGTTGTTGATGGTTTTTGAAACAGCCTTAATACTTAGTGTCGTCAGTCCCATGGATATGTTGAAATTTGCAGGCTTGGGTTTAGGTTCGCTACTTTTTATTTTTTTGAATTGGAATGAAAAATCAGGATTCGAGCCGTTTTTTTCAATTGAGGGTTGGAAAAACTTATTTAAAGCGCTGCTGGAATTGATAGGTGGAAACGAAAAGATATTTAAAGCGTTATGTAGAACCATCTCCGAATCGAGACAAACGCTTGAGCAACAAGCGTATCAAAAAATGAGTGGTGGATTAAAAGATGCATTCGATGTTTTGAATCATGAAATGGCATCTATGGAATCTATATTATTGCAATTAGAGAACCATTTGGTTAAAAAATCACAATAATTAGGGATAGGGCAATGGGCGTTTTGGATATATTTGGTTTTTGGAATAATGACAATTATTGGTCGACTCAGGAAATGAGTTTAGACATCTTAAAATTGAAAATGGAATACGAGGAACAATTTTCTTTGTTTGATAATATGGCTATATATTATCGTATGATCAATTGGTGGAATAGATTTATGATACATGTGGGGTTATGTATCATTGGCGTTGGATTAGCCTTTTTAGCGATATCAACGTTATCTGTTTGTCTAATTATCGGCACTTATATGCTCTCGACAACACTTTTGGTATGGCATGCTGAAAGTCTTGCCAAACGATTTTTACATCTTACACAAAGTATACAAAAAAATCAGGAAACATTAGATGCCAATATTTACCAATCCAGTCAATTAATTATTCAATTGGAAGAGCAAATTGAACTGCAAGTAACAAAGACGCACGAACTTCAAGGAGAGGCATTGAAAGCATCGGAGGACTTAAAAAAGATTAGAAACTTTTGTGCCGAAGTCGAGACAGATTTTAAAACTTTATCCGATGAACTTAGACAATACCAGGAAGTGATTACAAAGCGGATGCAAACTGCACTGAATTTATTTTCAGGTGCAGAACCATCCGCAAAGCGATTAGTTTGATTCAGTAATGCGAATCATGTTTTCCAATGCATACCGCGCATTTTGAATGACCCATGATTGCTCTTGGGGCGATAAACGTTGACGTATGCCTGTGAATTCATTCACAACATCGCCAGATTTGACGATATTGTAAGGTAACGATTGGCCTTTTCTTAATAAATCTAAAAGAGCGACAAGATGAGGGGGATCATTACGAGACATGGTCGCACAGCCACAGCCAATCATGGGGCTATTGGGAATATTGGCTTCTGCGACATTGACGACCTGAATATTTTTTTGCTTGGCTTGTTGCTTAAGATAATTCACCATATGATTTTCAGTGGCAATGGCATATTTTTTGGTCTTTGCTCTATCATTTAAGACTTGATCCCAAATAAATGCTGTTGATCCCATAGAGTCACTGGCATTCATCACGCTATTTTTACATTCGGGATGACAAACCACATGATAGCCCTGTGCTTTCCAGTAATGACACATATCAGATTGATAAGTGGTATGAACAGTACATTCACTTGCAAAAAGAATGATTTGAGCATCATCAAATTGACGTTGTGTGGTCTGATTTTGTTGATCTAAACGATATTGCGCGCCCTCTGTCCCTTTGGGCCAGTAGGCAAGATGTTTGATGTTGAGCCATTGGGCGACGTTTTCACCCATGTGTTGATCGGGAATAAATAGGATTTTTTTATTTTGCGCAAGAGCCCACTCAAAGATTTTTTTGACGTTGGAGCTCGTGCAAACTGCTCCACCTTGTGCACCGGTTAAGGCTTTAACTCGACCAGAGGTATTCATGTAACAGACCGGTAAAATTTTATCTTTGCCATATCGCGCGTTCAGTTGCTCAATTGCAGGTTCAACCATAAAGTCTTTGGCAAACATTTCCATGGTACAACCTGACTTAGGGTTAGTGATATAAACGTTTTGGTCGGGAAGTGCTAAAATACTAATCGATTCCGCCATAAAATGCACCGCCGATTCGACAATGACTTTCTTCTCGGGATGTTTGGCTGCCATTAAAGCGAGTTGATAAGAGTCGCCAATCACACCGCCAAACTCTTGTATCAATTGAACAATCTCACCACCCATGTAGTAATGGGCAAGCAGGAGAAGTTCGTTGCCAAAATGTTTTTGTGCTTTTTCAATATAAGGGCGCATCCATTGAATAATGGTGGTCAGCTTGCGATCGGGTAATGCTAAGTATTCTTCAGCATAAGGAATAAATTCAGTTTGATACCAATCGAGTGGATAGTCGGATTGACAAATTGACATATCGTTGGTGATCTTTATCAGTGTTTTCGCGGGCTCATAATTCGTTTGGCTTTTAAACATCAGCAAGTCCTCGGTCAAATGAAACGGTTTTCAGGATACATCATCCTATCGATACTATTTTGGGCATGATTGCTTAGCTGTGGATAATCTTCGCGAAAGTGTGTCCCACGGGATTCTTTCCGTGCAAGTGCAGAGCGGACAATCAATTCTGAAACACAGATAATATTGCGCAATTCAACAAGATCAGCTGTTATCAGATGTTCCCAGTAATATTCTTCAATAATTTTTCGACGAATTTTAAGCATCTGCAGTAAATCTTCAAGCCCTTCTTGAGTCCGAATAATTCCTGCATACGCAGTCATTTCATTGCGAAGGCTGCGCCAATGGGTATTAATTTGGCTCGCACGTCGAGGATTGAAATGTGTTGGTGATTGCCACGTCGGGATATCAGGGCGCTTTTTCAAGGGTTTTGATGCTTCAAGCAATGACGCATGGGCTGCATTTTTCGCCATGACGACGGCTTCTAATAATGAATTACTTGCTAAACGGTTCGCACCATGCAATCCGGTGCAAGCAACTTCGCCAATGGCAAATAAACGCTTGAGATCAGTTCGGCCATCAATATCGGTCAATATGCCACCACATTGGTAATGTGCTCCAGGAACAACGGGTATGGGATCCTTGCTGATATCAATTCCAATATCTGCAAGGGTTCGATAAATATAAGGGAAGTGAGAGTTCAGAAAAGATTTCGATTTATGGGTAATATCGAGATAAACAAAATGATTTTTACTGGATTCAATTTCATTAAAAATTGCTCGCGCAACAATATCTCGCGTCGCCAGTTCAAGTTGTTCGGGAGCATAACGAGTCATGAATCGTTCACCCGTATCCGCATTTTTTAAAATAGCGCCTTCACCACGTAGGGCTTCAGAGATCAATAGATCATTGTATTGTGGATGATGCAGAAGGGTGGGATGAAATTGATAAAATTCCATATTACTAATCCGTGCTCCTGCCCGGTAAGCCATAGCAACACCATCGCCGGTCGCAACATCAGGATTCGATGTGTATCGATAAACTTTACCCGAGCCACCGGTTGCCAGAACCACAACATTTGCGAGCATGGTGTGAATCATGAGTGAATGTTGATCGAGCACATAAGCGCCCAAGACTTCGCCTTGCGAGTCAATCCGATAAGGGTATTGGTGAACAATTAAATTGACAGCACTATGTGAAGAAAAAATTTCAATTTGTGGATGTTGTAAAACAGCCTGATAAAGTTTTTCAATAATACTTTTTCCGGTTTGATCGCCACAATTCAGGACACGTCTAGTATGATGCCCACCTTCTTTAGCAAGGATAAAATAACCCGCATTATCTTTTGCAAAGGGCACGTTGTAGCGCAATAAGTCTTGAATCGCTTGCGGTCCTTGTTGCACGATACATTCCACGTGGGGTTGGTAACTTAAACCGGCACCAGCAACTAAGGTATCTTTGATATGTTGTTCAACGCTATCCAGCGGATCAGTTACTGCAGCAATACCGCCTTGGGCATAACGGCTATTACATTCCATGGCATCTGCTTTGCAAATCATTGCAATTTTAAGATGTGGTTGTAACGTCAGAATTTGCAAGGCATAGTGCATTCCTGCCAACCCTGAGCCGATGATCAAAATATCGTGTTGGAATGTTTTGCCACTTTGTTTTGTGAATGTTGATGTTGTCATGAAAATGCTTTAACCAGTGTTGGCGCTAAACCAATGTAATTTTCAGGCGTCAGTTGAGATAAAACTTTCTTAAAATCGTCAGGAATATTCAATTGTTGAATAAAGCTTTGTATTTGAGCATGATTTATCTCCTGGCCACGTGTTAAGTCACGCAGTTTTTCATAGGCTTTTTCATCGCCAAATCGTCGCATGACGGTTTGAATGGCCTCGCCAATCACATTCCAGTGTTCAGCTAAATCTATTTTCAACTGTTGTGTATTGATTTGTAACTTATCATTGCCTTTGGCAAGTGATTGATAAGCGATTTGGGCATATGCAAATGCGGTGCCTAGGTTACGAAGGACCGTTGAATCGGATAAATCTCGTTGAAGACGGGATTGAGTAAGTTTAGATGCAAAATATTCAAATAAAGCATTTGAAAGACCCAGGTTGCCTTCTGCATTTTCAAAATCAATCGGATTGACTTTATGAGGCATGGTTGATGAGCCAACTTCGCCTGGAACTGTTTTTTGGGTGAAATATCCCATTGAAATATATTGCCATACATCTTTGGCATAATCCAATAAGATGTTGTTAATTCGAATCATGAGGTGTGAAACTTCGGCGATGCCATCGTGGGGCTCAATTTGGGTACTATAAGCATTAAACGACAACCCAAGAGATTCTACAAAATGATGCGCATGCTGACGCCAATTGACTTCAGGATAAGCGATGATATGTGCGTTATAATTGCCAACCGCGCCATTACACTTCGCTGGAATGAGTGCTTCGGCCAATTGTTGCATGGGGCGCTTAAGGCGAGCTGCAAAATTAATGAATTCTTTACCCATGGTGGTTGGTGTTGCTGGTTGTCCGTGAGTTCGTGCAAGCATGGCATCTTCAGCATATTTTTTTCCTAGCATAGTTATACCGGCAACCGTTTCGGCAATACTGGGTAAAATAACTTGTGCAAGTCCCTCTTTGATCATAAGGGCGTAGGCGATGTTATTGATGTCTTCTGATGTACAAGCAAAATGGGTAAAAGGTTTTAAATCCCGCAAATGGGTATGCATTTCCAATTTGCTTTGTAAATAATATTCAACGGCTTTGACATCATGATTTGTTTGAGATTCAAATTGTTTAACAATTTGAGCTTCAGTTTCATTAAAGTTATCAAGAATGGATTGTAGATATTCGATTTCTGAATCGGATAGGCTTTTGATTTCAGGAATGGCAGGATTTTCGCAAAGCGATTCTAACCAACGAATTTCGACCATTAACCGAAAATAAATTAAAGCATATTCGCTAAAGTATTTAGAAAGCGTACGAATTTTTTTATGGTATCGCCCATCAATTGGGCTAATCGCGGTGAGCGTCGAAAGAGTCATGTCTAACCTATATTAATAACAACCTAGATGATTAATTTGCTTTTTTCAGCATCAATTGCTGAGTATAACGAAGGATGTGAAGGCTGTAAATAATGCCCAACGGCGCTGACAATTTGCAAATAAATAATTGACTGGGTTAAATGAATCAATTTAGAAAGGTGGGAAGCAAGTTTTGGTAATCTTTCTTCGATTTGTATTCGAGCATTCACTCTTCTAGGGAAATCCTTTACAATGATTTAAAAAAAGTTTTTATAAAGGAGTTTGTATGCCACATTCTGAACAAGTTGTACCATTTCAGCGACTTTCATTAACTGATTTACCAATTGTCGGCGGAAAAAATGCCTCTTTAGGTGAAATGATACAACATTTGAGCGAAGCAGGTGTAAAGGTTCCTGGTGGTTTTGCAACAACTTCTCAAGCATTTAGAGACTTTTTATCTCAAAATGGAATGGATAAACATATCTATGGATTACTTGCTGACTTAGATGTGGATGATGTTCAAGCATTGCTGCGAGTGGGTAAGCAGATTCGGGATATGATTATTGAGGCATCTTTTACAACTTCTTTTGTAGAAGAGGTCAAAAATGCTTATACAAAGATGGCTCAAGATATTGGTCGAAATGATTTTTCTGTAGCCGTGCGTTCGTCTGCTACGGCAGAGGACTTACCTGAGGCCTCATTTGCAGGACAGCAAGAAACCTATCTTAATATTTCTGGCTTGGAAAACATCCTAGCGTCTATAAAAATGGTTTTTGCATCATTATTTAACGATAGAGCCATTGCATATCGTGTGCATCAAAACTTCCCACATGATCAAGTGGCCTTATCTGTGGGTATTCAATACATGGCTCGAAGTGATATTGGTGCGAGCGGCGTGTTGTTTACGATGGATACCGAATCCGGATTTAATGATGTGGTCTTTATCACAGCGGCCTATGGATTAGGGGAGTTGGTGGTGCAAGGAGCAGTCAATCCAGATGAGTACTATGTCTATAAACCGGCATTACACTCTGGGAAAGATGCCATTTTACGACGCAAGTTAGGTCGCAAGGAAATTAAAATGGTCTACCAAGCTTCTCAAGACCACCGAGTTAGTGTACAAACCGTCCCTGTGGATACCTCCGAACAACTTCATTTCGCATTGAACGACAAAGATTTAACAGTTTTGGCAAAACATGCGGTTGCCATTGAAAATCATTATGGACGTCCCATGGATATTGAATGGGCTAAAGATGGCATCGATGGTGAAATTTATATTTTGCAAGCTCGACCTGAAACAGTGAAAAGCCGTTCGGATATGCATATTATTGAACGTTTCATCTTAAATCAAAAGGGGCCTATCTTAGCTGAGGGGCGAAGTATTGGTCAAAAAATTGGCTCAGGAAAAGCTCGTATTATTCATTCAATCGATGAATTGCCTCGTGTCCAGGTTGGTGATGTTCTCATTTCAGACATGACTGATCCGGATTGGGAACCGGTCATGAAAAAAGCAGCGGCGATTGTTACCAATCGTGGAGGACGAACTTGTCATGCGGCAATTATTGCACGTGAACTCGGAATCCCTGCCGTTGTAGGATGTGTAGATGCAACCCATGCCATTCAAGATGGTGATTTGGTCACAGTGTCATGTGCTGAAGGTGAAACAGGCTATGTTTATCAAGGTCAATTAAGTTTTGAGCGACAAGTTTTAAATGTGAAGGAATTACCCAATCTGCCGATTAAAGTAATGATGAATGTTGGACATCCAGATAGAGCATTTTTATTTCAATCCATTCCCAATGCCGGTGTGGGATTGGCTAGGCTAGAGTTTTTAATTTCCAACACCATTGGGATTCATCCAAAAGCATTGTTGGATTTCGATAAAATAAAAGATGCTGTACTTAAACAACAAATTCAAGAAAAAATTGCGGCATACGCATCGCCCAGAGAATATTATGTGGAGCGTTTGAAAGAGGGTGTGGCATCGATTGCGGCCGCATTTTATCCTCAACCCGTGATTGTTCGATTATCGGATTTCAAATCGAACGAATATGCGAATCTTTTGGGTGGGTCATTGTATGAACCGCATGAAGAAAACCCCATGCTAGGATTTAGAGGTGCATCTCGATATGTTTCAGAATCTTTTGCAGAATGCTTTAAAATGGAATGTGAAGCCATCCTTCGTGTTCGTGATCAAATGGGGCTTACAAATGTTGAAGTGATGATTCCTTTTGTAAGAACTGTCAATGAGGCAAGAGCTGTTACTGAAATTTTAAAAGCCAATGGATTGGAACGCGGTAAGAAGGGTTTGCGCGTTATTATGATGTGTGAGCTACCTTCAAATGCCCTACTTGCTAATGATTTTTTACAATACTTTGATGGTTTTTCCATTGGTTCAAATGATTTAACGCAATTAACACTTGGATTGGATAGAGACTCAAGTTTAATTGCGAATCAGTTTGATGAACGTGATGCAGCTGTTAAAGCCTTATTAAGGCTTGCCATACGTGCATGTCGTGAGCAAGGAAAATACATTGGCATCTGTGGGCAAGGACCTTCAGATCATCCCGATTTTGCTTTATGGTTACTTAATGAAGGGATAGAAAGTGTTTCATTGAATCCAGACTGTGTCATTGAAACCATGTTCTGGTTAGCTAAACAAGCCGAGCATGTAGGATGAGACGATTTCTGCATATCAGTTCTTGGTTATTGGCGATAGGCTTGTTCTTGTTTTTTAACAATGTTAATCCTCTTGCACAACATATCGATTCTTTTACTTGTATCATATTTTGGTTATCGAGTTTTTATGGTTTAAGTATTGTCGGGCAATATTTGGCGACCAAATGTCACCAACCTGCAGTGTTGGGCGAACTGATGATGGGTATTATTTTCGGAAATATTTGTTATTATTTTCAAATGCCAATGATGATGATCCTTCGTGAAGGCTCGGAACTCATTAATATTTTTCCTGAGCTATTGCAACATCACTCCCTAATTGACGCATTAAAATTGCATATTCATGATCTCAAAGATGCGATGGCTATTCGCGAAGCTTTGCAAAGTCCTTCTGGTCCGGATTTTATGAAGTTATCATATGCCCTCGATGTCTTTTCTCATTATGGTATCATGTATCTTCTGTTTATGGTCGGTTTGGAAACTTCTGTAGAAGAACTGAAGGAAACCGGCAAATCTGCCATAGTTGTTGCCACGACTGGTGTGATTTTCCCAATACTTTTAGGGCTGTTAGTGATGGGAATCTTCTTTCAAAAAAATTCCTTTTATGCCAATTTATTCATTGCCGCAACTTTATCGGCAACGAGTGTTGGAATTACGGCACGTGTCTTGAAAGACCTCAGAAAAATGCGTACCCAAGAAGCTAAAATCATTTTGGGTGCGGCAATGATTGATGATGTCTTGGGTTTGTTTATTTTAGCAGTCGTAACAAGCTTGGTAGTCCAGGGGCATTTGAGTTTGGTTAGCTTAGCTCAGATTTTTATCAATACCGGCTTATTTTTTGCAGTTTCATTAACTTTAGGACCACAGTTGATTCGCATGATGGTTCCATTTTCCAGGTTTTTAAAATTATGGGAATCTAAATTATTGATAGGTTCGTTATTTATTATGTTCTTGGCGTGGATTGCGAGTTTACTTGATTTATCAACCATCATTGGTGCATTCATGGCCGGGCTCATTCTTAATGATGAACTATTTTATAAACATCATGGCTTTGAATTAAGTCCCGTAAAAATTAAACATTTGATTCGTCCTATACAGTTTTTATTGACGCCTTTATTTTTCTTTACCATGGGTTTGCAAGTGAAGTTGGAAACTTTTTTTCATTGGGATGTTTTAGAATTAGCATTCATTTTAACGGTGGTTGCGATCATTGGAAAACTCGCATCAGGTGCTTTAGTTAGCTCTCAATTGAATCGATGGTTTATTGGTATGGGCATGGTGCCAAGAGGTGAAGTTGGATTAATTTTTGCTTCTCTTGGACGAAGCTTACAAGTTATGGATGATCGTTTATTTTCATCGATAGTGGTGATGGTCGTATTCACTACAATCATTTCGCCACCATGCTTAAAATGGAGCATGAATCGAAAGAGGTTAGCGAATGTTGCCGAATAAAAATCAAATTGAAGCAGACGTTAAAATCGCATTAACTGAAGATATCGGTTCGGGAGATGTGACCGCACAACTGATTCCATCAGCCATAAAAGGTCGAGCACGTTTGTTGTCACGCGTACCAGCTGTTGTTTGTGGACAAGCATGGGTGAATGAAGTGTTTCATCAAATTAATCCTCAAATTAAGATTGAATGGAAAGTAAAAGAAGGGGATTGGCAGATACAAGCTTGTGATTGGGCTGAAATATCGGGTTCATTGCGTGATGTATTGACTGCCGAAAGAACAGCATTAAATTTCTTGCAAACTTTATCAGCAGTTGCAACCAAAACACGCGATTATGTTCAATTACTAAAGGATTCTCATACCAAAATTCTTGATACACGTAAAACAATTCCTGGATTGCGATTGGCAGAGAAATATGCAGTTTTATGTGGTGGAGGGGAAAACCACCGCCTGGGCCTTTATGATGAGTTTTTAATTAAAGAAAATCATATTCAAGCAATGGGTTCAATTACAGCTGCGGTGAAATCCGCAAAGGATAAGGCAAAAGGAAAACCGATTACTGTCGAAGTGCAAAATATTCAGGAGTTTATAGAAGCACGAGAATTGTTACCAACACGTATTATGTTAGATAATTTTTCGGACAAGATGATACAAGAAGCTATAAAAATCAATTCACCCAAAACTGTTGCAATAGAGGTATCCGGCGGCATTACAGCGCCTCGAATACAACAATTAGCACAGTTTGGCGTTGATTGTATTTCAGTTGGCGACTTAACAAAGTCGATTACAGCAATTGATTTGAGTTTATTGGTCATTCATCAAGCATAAGGGATTGAGCATGCAAAACCATGAGCAAAAAAAAAGAATACTTTTTACAGGTGGTGGAACTGCAGGACATGTCACGCCCAATATCGCTTTAATTGAGGCACTTCAAGATGAGCCTTTAGAAATGTTTTATGTGGGCTCAAAAGGTGGGATTGAAGAGTGTTTAATTGCTCCACTAGGGATTCCTTTTTATGGTATTCATACGGGAAAATTAAGACGCTATTTAACTTGGAAACATTTGGTGGAACCATTTAAAGTACTTGCTGGTTTATTGGACTCATGGAAATTATTAGGTAAAATCAAACCTGATTTNNGATTTGGTTTTTTCAAAAGGTGGTTTTGTCGCATTCCCTGTTGTTTTTATGGCTTGGCTCAGAGGCATCCCTGTCGTGGCGCATGAATCGGATATGTCGCCTGGATTAGCGAATCGTTTATCCATGCCTTTTATTGAAAAAATTTGTGTCAACTTTCCTCCCGTTGCTGAAATGTTTGGTGATAACCACCGAGCCTTTATCACGGGTACACCGGTGCGACAGTTTTTACTAGAAGGGGATAAAGTTCGAGCCATGCAATTGACGAAATTTACCCCTGCTCGTGTAACGATTTTGGTGATAGGTGGGAGTCTTGGTGCTCGCAAAATCAATCAAGTCGTAAGAGAACTTTTACCTCGATTATTAGAGCGATACCAAGTCATCCATTTGTGTGGTAAGGGGAATGTTGATGAACAGCGTATCGGTACCCCCTATTATTATCAATCTGAATTTGCAAACGAGGAATTAGGCGATTTATTTGCATTGAGTGATATTGTCATATCGCGTGCTGGAGCGAATGCTGTTTACGAGTTATTAACCCTTGTCAAACCGCATATTTTAATTCCGTTATCCAAAGAGGCGAGTCGAGGCGATCAAATTGATAATGCCAATTATTTCAAAGCACAAGATGTAAGTTTGGTTATAGAAGAACATCAATTAACACCCGAAACGCTATGGGAAAAACTGGAATTTGCCATTTTGCACAAAAAAGATTTAAAGAAAAAAATTGAGGCATTGGGTTTTCAATCTGCTACAGATAAAGTCAAAACAGTGATTTATTCAATCTTGCAAATTGAACCCCATGTGCAAGCTGTTCACAACGACTGAACTTTTTATTCTACAATTGAATAAAAGATATATTCATTGAATTTTATGATCAATTAATGTATTGTATGAACAATTAAAAAGATCATTATTTGAGCATATTATGAAAAATAAAGTCATTTCTCCCTTTGATCTAAATCATTTTTTTGAAGTAAAAGCATTAAATCCACAAGAAGATGGTTCGCACAATATGTTAGAAGGATCGTTTAAACATCCTTATTTACCTCCAGAATTTTTAATCGAACTACAAGGAGGGTGGTTAGCAAAGCATATGGATACAGAGCGCAAAGCACGTTTTGAAATGTTAAGCCAAGAAATTTTTCGTTTATTTTTACCCCATCAACCTAAAACCGTCTATGGCACAGGGTTAAATATGATTCCAGGTGGAGTGAGTTCAGCAACTGCGCCACAACATTTTGTATTATCAAAAAAAATTGAAAATCTAAATCCATTACCCAAGGGTCGACAAGCAAGATTTTTTCAGGGCGCATATCGTTGTTTAGGTCATGTCATGGCTTTATCGGTCTTTTTGCATGAAATCGATTTAAGTTTAGAAAACGTCTGTATGGATATCCATGGGCGGGTGGTTAAACTTGATGGTGACTGGACATTGGCAAAAATTGTGCATCCAGAACAATTTTCTAAAGAAATGAATACTCGCATTGATGCGCGCTTATTGATGGATGTTTTCTTTTTCGACCATTATGCTGTATTTAACTGGTTTGATTTGATTGAAGCGACAAAGAAGAAAAAAGATATCAGCGAAATAATTCCGCGAGACATGATGAGCTCACCTTCATTTCAGCAAGAATATTTCGAAATGATTATATGGATTGCATTGTGTCCAGATGAGGTTTTCTTAAAATTGATTCAAGCATGTATTGGAATCGAAGAATGCAATGCAACCATAGATATATTAGCGAGAAGAAAAATTGATTTAATTGAATCAGCATTACAAAATCCTCGATTTGTCGAGTTTATTCTCAGTAAAAAAGCTACAGATAATTTGTTCCCAACGCTTCTAAAAGAACATATGATGGAGTTTACGTTGCATAAAGACTATCAATTATTGTCTGCTGAGGATAGGGGATTGCTTGATGAAAAAGTAAATGAAACGCAATGTCGACTCAATACTATGCTGATGCGCATACAAAGCTCACCAAAAGGGGTTGCGCATTCATTTTCAGGGACATTTAATTTCCAATCCAGCACGTCATTGAGAACAGCCAGTTTTTCAACGAGAAATTTATCAAATTTATCCGGGGCACTTTCAAATTTAATGACCCCAACTGCACAAATGAGCAGAGATGTAGACGCCGATGATTCATTTGTCGATTTTGGTAAGGATGACATGCTAATCTTCTAAAATAATTAAAAATAAGTCAAAAATAAAAAAAAATGTGTTTAATCAATTTATTTTGTA
>DDPL01000064.1 GCA_002342175.1 Legionellales bacterium UBA2469
CATGCAATTATGGGTCCCAATGGTTCAGGAAAAAGTACCTTATCTAAAGTTTTGGCAGGCCATCCCGCTTATGAAGTAACCGATGGGAACGTCACTTTTCAGGGCGAAAATCTATTCGAGTTTTCACCTGATGTGCGAGCGCAAAAAGGTTTGTTTTTATCCTTCCAGTATCCTGTAGAAATTCCAGGCGTTACCAATATTAATTTTTTAAAAGCCGCCGTGAATGCTGTTCGCAAAGGCCAAGATAAAAAAACCTTGGATGCGATTGATTTCTTAACCTACATTCGTGAAATCTGTGCCAAAATGGGTATGGATGAAGGGTTTTTATACCGTTCTATCAATGAAGGATTCTCAGGCGGCGAAAAAAAACGCAATGAAATGGTACAGTTATTGGCTTTAGATCCTGCTTTAGCGATTTTAGATGAAACCGATTCAGGTCTGGATATCGATGCCTTAAAAACCATTGCAGAAGGTGTCAACAGCATGCGTTCACCAACGCGTTCAATGATTGTGGTGACGCACTACCAACGTTTATTGGATTACATTGAGCCTGATTTTGTGCATGTGCTGGCCAATGGCCGAATCATCAAATCCGGGGATAAACGCTTGGCGCTCGAGCTGGAGGAAAAAGGTTATGGCTGGTTAGATTCTTTGGAGCAAGCATGAGCACTTCATGGCACGAATTGAAATCACAATTTGAAGCGAAACAGGTTCAGGGATATCTTCAACAATATCGAAAAAATGCATTTGAATCATTTGAGCGCATAGGTTTGCCGGAGCGTCGTAACGAACGGTGGCGTGCAACCCCACTGAAACGTGTTTTTGGGACTCACTTTAAGCATCAGGCGGCTATTAGTGGATTTAAATCCATTGAATTTCCAGAAGCGGTTTATACGGTTGAATTGAAATCTGGCCAAGTGAAAATGCATCAACTGCCAAAAGGTGTGGTGGCCATGTCAATCAAAGAGGCTTGGCTTTCACATCGTGAACTGGTCGAGCAATATTTTGCGACAGTTGCCAACCATTCAGAAGCTTTAACGTTACTCAATACCAGTTTATTCGATGAGGGGGTGTTGATTTGGGTCCCTGAAGGTGTACATGTCGACAAACCAATCGTTTTGCATCATCAAAGTGATGTTGATCATCTGTTTCATTATCGTCATTTAATGATTTTTGCAAAAAATAGTTCCGCCACGGTCTTGGAAGTTTTCAACAGTCGAGAGCAGGGCAGTGGTTTTATCAACCATGTTTGTGAAATGGTGATTCATGAACATGCATGTGTGGAACACTACCAAGTACAAATGTTAAACGATGAAAGTTATCTGCAAAGTGAGCTATCGGTTCGCCAAGGTGAACATGCTTCATTTGATGCGTTTTTATTACAATTGGGTGGTCAATATAGCACTTGTGATATGAACATGGCGTTGGCAGCTCCACATGCGAACTGTCGTTTAAGTGGTATTTATGCCCCACATCAACAACAGTTTCATCAACAACGATTAAATGTTCAACATATGGTCGAGGATTGTCAGAGTATGCAAAATTTTAGGGGGATTGCCGATGACAAAGGCCATGGCGTATTTATGGGCCAAGTTTACGTGCATCACGATGCACAAAAAACCGAAGCGCATCAATCGAATCGCAATTTAATTCTATCCAAACAAGCAGAAATTACGACCTTACCCCAATTGCAAATTTTTGCAGATGATGTCATTTGTAGTCATGGCGCAACCGTTGGTCAATTGGATGAAGAGAGTTTGTTTTATTTACAATCCCGTGGATTCTCGATGGATGAAGCAAAACAGGTATTGGTCCATGCTTTCTTATTGGAACAGTTTCAGTACATTCCTAATGAGATGATTCGAAAATGGTGTTTAGAGCATTTTGAACAACGACGAGTATCATGATGACTTCATGGAATATTGATCAAATTCGAGGGGATTTCCCCATATTGCACCAGGAAATCAATGATTGTCCATTGGTTTATTTTGATAATGCGGCGACCACACAAAAACCGCGACACGTCATTCATGCGATATCTCATTATTACGAGCACGATAATGCAAATGTGCATCGTGGTGTGCATCAACTGAGTGTTCGGGCAACTGATGCATATGAAGCCGCAAGGCAAAAAGTCGCTGCGTGGATTCAAGCTCCCAAGGCGGAAGAATGTATTTTTGTGCGTGGAACAACAGAAGCGATTAATTTGGTGGCCAATAGTTATTTTTTACCGCGCTTACAGTCTGGTGATGAAATTCTCCTCACGCAAATGGAACACCACGCCAATATTGTGCCATGGCAGATGGTCTGTCAGAAAACAGGAGCTGTGATAAAAGTCATCCCAATTTCATCTGCGGGTGAAATCGATTTGGTGGCTTATGAAAAGATGTTATCACCCAAGACCAAATGTGTTTCTATCGGATATGCCTCGAATGCATTAGGGACTATCAATCCTGTAAAAAAAATGGCTGAAATGGCACATCAAGTGGGTGCGAAAGTGGTTGTTGATGGCGCACAATCGACCGCACATTTACCGATTAATGTAAAAGATTTAGGTGTGGATTTTTACGCGTTTTCAGGGCATAAAATGTATGCGCCAACTGGAATTGGTGTGCTCTGGGGGCGTGCGGCACTTTTGAATGAAATGCCTCCTTATCAAGGTGGCGGTGAAATGATTGCCTATGTGACGTTTGAAAAGTCAGAATATGCGCCCATCCCGAATAAATTTGAAGCAGGAACGCCCAATATTGCTGGTGCCATAGGATTAGGAGCGGCCATTGATTATTTAAAAGGGCTGAATTTTGCACATATGCAAGCTTATGAACAAGCCTTATTGGATTATGCTACAGAAGCATTACAGAAAATTCCTGGATATCGCATCGTTGGGACAGCCAGCGCAAAAGTACCTGTGATTTCTTTTATTCATGAACGTATCCATGCTCATGATATTGGGACCATTTTAGATACAATGGGCATTGCCATCCGAAGTGGACATCATTGTGCCATGCCGGTGATGGATTTTTATGATATTGCTGCAACCGCACGCATGTCTTTTTCTTTCTATAATACAAAAGAAGAAATTGATGCATGCATGGTGGGTTTAAATAAAGTGATAGAGGTATTTGGCTAATGATGGATTTAAAAGAACTTTATCAAGAAGTGATACTTGATCATAATCGTAACCCGCGCAATTTTGGGGAAATGGAACATGCAACTTGTGAAGCAAAAGGTCATAACCCTTTGTGTGGTGATAGACTTCGTTTGTATTTAAAAATTGAAAACGATGTGATCCAAGATGTTCGGTTTTCAGGGCAGGGGTGTGCCATTTCTCAAGCATCGGCATCATTGATGACAGAGTGCTTAATTGGATTAAAAGTTGAAGATGCCCAAGCCTTATTTGATAAAGTTCATGAGTTATTAACCAATGATAGCTTCGATTTATCGACATTGCCGTCGCTTAAATTACAAGTTTTAGCGGGTGTGCGTGCCTATCCTGCACGCGTGAAGTGCGCATCGTTGGCATGGCATACGTTAATGGCGGCTTTAGAGCATGATGATCATGCGGCCAAAACAGAGTAAATCGATATGTTTGGGTTTAAAAAGAAAAAAATGAAAAAAGAAGAATTGGAAAAAGCAGTGATTGAGGCTCTAAAATCAGTTTTTGACCCCGAAATTCCTGTGAATATTTACGACTTGGGGTTAATTTATGATGTGACCATTGATGAAGAGAACCATGTTCATATTCAAATGACCTTAACTTCCCCAGGTTGTCCGGTTGCTCAAACCTTTCCCGGGCAAGTCGAACAAACGGTGAATCAGGTTCCTGAAGTGGAAGACTGTGAAGTGGAATTGGTCTGGGATCCGCCTTGGACGCAAGAACGCATGAGTGAGGTCGCTCGTTTAGAATTAGGTATGTTTTTCTAACATGTGTTGGCGTCCAACGTGTTCGATAGAACATTTGAAGAAACGTTCTGAAATGATGAAAGCCATTCGTCAATTCTTTGAATCTCGGCAATATCTTGAGGTCGAGACGCCTTATATGGCGCATTTTGGAGTGACCGATCCGCATTTAGCAAACATTGAAGCACAATTCAGGGGACAAACTTATTCATTACAAACCAGCCCTGAATACCATATGAAACGTTTATTGGCTGCGGGAAGTGGCCCTATTTTTCAGATTGCTCGGGTGTTTAGGGATGATGAGTTTGGGCGCTGGCACAATCCCGAGTTTACCTTGTTAGAATGGTATCAACTTGGTGTCGATCATTTTTATTTAATTGCTGAAATTGAAGCCCTTTTTAAAAGACTTTGTGAAGTGCCTGCATTTGTTCACATGCGTTACCAAGCCGCTTTTGAACGTTATTGCCAATTTAACCCTTTGGATGTTTCTCAATCCATGGTTCATCAGATTTGTGAAAATTTTGGTTTGGGAGATGTCTTAGGAGAGCATGAGTCGGTTGATCAACATTTGCATTTGCTCATGGCCATGGTGGTTGAGCCTGGTATTGCAAAAGATTATGATGCACCTGTTGTAATGTTGGATTTTCCCGCAAGCCAAGCAAGTCTTGCAAAAACAGATGGCTTAACTGCGCATCGTTTTGAAATTTATTGGCGTGGCGTTGAATTGGCAAATGGTTTTCATGAGTTAACGGATCCCAGTTTACAGGCACATCGATTTGCTGAAGATAATCGTATTCGTGAAGAATTAAATTACCCAATTAAAAAGGTCGATCATTTATTATTATCTGCGTTAGAGCATGGAATGCCAGAGTGTAGTGGTGTTGCAATAGGATTAGACCGCCTCTTTGCTCTTCTTTTAAAACAAGATAACATAGCTCAAGTTTTAAGTTTTGCCTTTCCGAACCTTTGACAAAAGAAAGCAAACTTCTTATCAATACAGAAACTTTCAAAAGCCATTCTTTGTAGAGTTTTTATTGTTCTAAAACGATATACTCCAGGAGAAACGACTAAATTCCCGAGCGAATTAGGCTTTGATAGCAACAGTTTAATATTAAAGCCTCATATATGGTACGAACGAAGTTGGTATTACAAAATCCGAGTGATCCATATTGCACATATGCCGTAAACGGATAAAAATCAATCCAAGCTCTTTCGTTGTAAGTTGCGCAAGACGGGGGGCAATAAGACGCTTGACAGAAATAGAAAGACAATGCTCCACTAAAGCATAGCTATCCTTTTGAAGACTATCTCTTGGCGATAATGCAACATGTAATTGAGAGCACTCAGGATAAGATTGACTACTTAATGGGCATATTAAAACACTGGCTGGCTGCACATCTAGAACAAATTGCCCCATTAAAACTACCACCGGCCTTATTTTTCCAACTTCAGCATGTTTCGAGGGATCCAGTCGAGCCAAATAGACGCCACCTTGTGTTAATAAGGTTATTTTTTCCACCAAAATTCCCCTTCATCTTTCAAATTAATGTCTAATTGCTCAAGTTCGTTTATTTCGTTCAAATAATTAGCTTGTAGCTTTAACGCTTTAAACCCAACCGCCATATCTTGCTGCTCTGTCATCAATCGATAGGCCTTGATCTCATGTTCAATTGCTAAACGAATAAATTGAGAGCGTGAAATATGCATTTTTTTAGCAATCAAAGAACTATCCTCTGCCAATTCATCAGGAACAATTATAGAAAGTGCTGTCATATAAGTTTAACCATTAAAAACAATATAGTTCATTATATCACATTTAATATGACTTTGCTTTTGATATTATTTTTTTCCAACATTCTGTAACGATTCAGTATCGAAAAAGCTCTCCAAAAATTAAAATAATCCATTCATCTTATTAGACATAGGGCGTTATGAAATGTCGGGCGTGGGGATGATGAGCGCAGTTAGGTTGAATCGTGGTCAAATGCCGGATTTATTAATGGTTTGTTAAATCATTCGGATGCTCGTGCAATCTTGTATCCATTGTGTTTTGAAAACCACTGGGTCAAAATATTTAGTGGCGTCCGATGGCAAATCCTTATATTCAAAACGATGGTACCACCAGTGGCGCTTTTCTCATTGAAAATATGTATCTCGACATGAATCCCCATGTGGTGCGTCAAGAATTAACCAGTGAAAACATCTATGAATTACATCAGGAATTGATGTCGAGAAACAAGCGTAAAGGAGAGACGACGATACAACGCTTTCTGCTAAATATGCTAAGAAATAAGGATTCAGTTTTAAAAAGTGTGTATATCGGTTATAATGCGCATGAATTAAACAGTTTTTATTGGATTTAGGATTATCATGACATTTGCGAATTTAGGATTACACGAATTATTGTTAAGGGCTTTGGAAGACGAGGGGTATAAAGAACCCACCGATATTCAAGCCAAAGCAATTCCAGTGATTCTCAAAGGTCATGATATGATTGCATCTGCGCAAACGGGTACGGGTAAAACGGCTAGTTTTGCCTTGCCGATGTTACAAAAATTGGCGCGCATAAACCGAGCTTCAGGCAATCATACCAAATCATTAATTTTAGCACCGACTCGCGAGTTGGCGATTCAGATTTTTGAAAATATTCAATCTTATGGTCGATATTTCAAAGTACGTACCACGGTGGTTTATGGGGGCGTAAAAATCAATCCTCAAATGATGCGCTTGCGTTCAGGAACAGAGATTTTAATTGCAACACCAGGACGTTTATTGGATTTGGTAAAACAAAATGCACTGCGTTTTAGCGAATTGGAAGTTGTGGTTTTAGATGAAGCGGATAGAATGTTGGATATGGGCTTTATTCATGACATTCGACGCATCATGTCGATGTTGCCCCAGAATCGTCAAACCTTGCTATTTTCTGCAACGTTTGCAGACGAAGTCAAATCATTGGCACAAAAATTTATGCACCAACCGACGGAAGTGAATGTTGCGCCACCCAATCAAACAGCGCATACCGTCAAGCATGTGATGCACCCTGTGGATAAAGTCAAAAAGGCAGAGTTGTTGGTTCATTTGATTTTAGAGAATCGTTGGCCTCAGGCTTTGATTTTCTCAAAAACAAAGCATGGCGCGAATAAACTTGTAAAAAAATTAGCATCGGCTGGTATTCGTTCGATGGCGATTCATGGGGATAAAACCCAAGCGCAACGGCAAAAAGCGTTAAATGATTTTAAAAATGGAACGATTGCTTATTTGGTTGCAACCGACATTGCGGCACGCGGGATTGATATTGATGATTTACCCTTTGTTGTGAACGTTGATTTGCCACATGTTGCAGAGGATTACGTGCACCGAATTGGTCGAACGGGGCGTGCGGGAAAAACTGGACAAGCCATTTCATTGGTGAGTGCGGATGAGTTTCCGTATTTGCTGGCTATTGAAAAATTAACCAAGAAAATGATTCCACGCGTTGAAATTGATGATTTTGAGCCGGAGCATATTGTGCCATCGTCGAATAATCCGAATGCGTTAAAACGAAAAGTTGTAAAACGTATGCATCAAAATAAATCGCGACAGCAGACATTTCAAAACAAGAAAAAAAACAATAAAAAATAAGGATTTTTTATGAGAAAAGCCGTTTTTCCAGGTAGTTTTGATCCGGTTACCATGGGGCATATCAATATCATTGAGCGTGCTTCTCATTTGTTTAGTGAAGTGGTCATTGCGGTGTCTGAAGTGTCATCTAAACAAATGCTTTGGGATTTGTCGCAAAGAACCCAAATGATGGAAGCGGCGCTTGAGCACTTACCTAATGTACGTGTAGAGGCTTTTTCAGGATTATTGGTGGATTTCCTTAAAGCGCAGAACATTCCATTATTGGTACGGGGTGTTCGCTCTTTTATGGATTGGAATTACGAACATGAGATGTCGTTGTTGAATCAGAAGTTGTGGGCTGATGTAGAAACTATTTATCTTTCTGCCCACAGTGAGCACACGGTGATGTCCTCGACGTTTGTACGTCAGGTGTGGATTTTAGGTGGGGACCTTTCTAATCTGGTCCCGGCACCGGTTTTAAAGCTGATGCATCATTTTTCTTCTTGATAATCCAGTAAGCTTTGCATGCTGTGATGTACGAATCGGATGAGTTCATCTTTTTGTTCCATGTGATATTCACTGGCATCGATGGGCTCTCCAACAATAATATCGACCTGTTGTCCCAATGAGAATTTTAAAGTTCGAGCTGGCAGGATTTGATTTGCTCCGCGTATCACCAATGGAATAATGGTTGCTTGCGCCTGAATGGCTGTAATAAAGCCACCTTTCTTAAATTTTCGAAGGCTGCCATCAGCAGAACGAGTGCCTTCAGGTGCAATCCACATCACGATATTATCCGATAAAAGTTCACGAACTTGGTTCATGTCTTGAATTGCTTGTGCTCGGTTATGGCGATTGACGAATGGGAATCCAGCTGCCTCCATGCTTTTACCCATAAATGGAATGTTGCGCAGTTCTTTTTTGGCAAGCATGCGAATGGTATGTCCGGGAAATGCAAGGTAGCTAAAAGGGATGTCATAGAGACTGCTATGATTACACATGATAATGGTGGGTTGGCCTTTGACGGGTTCGACCTTGTTGGGATTAATAACAGTCCATTTGGCCTTGACATGATGAATCAACTCATGAACCCATTTGAGCATGCGTTTATCAACCCATTCACGGGTAATTTTGTCTTTTCTTGCGAGATTAATTGCCTCAATTGACATTTGTAGGGTGGAATAAACAGATTTCATAATAATCTGTATTGTTTGTAGAGGATTGCTTTTCATTAAAAAACACCTTAAATTCATAACAAAATAGTTTTGATTATAGAAAGACCCGGGATGGTTTGCAATTTTGGCGTGAAATGATGTTTATTTAAGAGCAAAATTGACAATAAATAAACATTTTTTTTAAAATTGTAAAATTGTGGTACAATAGACTTGTATTTAACTCACTAGAAGAGAATTATGCTTTACGGATTATTGAATTTAACCTGGAAAGGCGATTTGATTGCCTTACTTATAATGACACAAATCACGATTGCAGGTGTTACCATTTATTTGCATCGCTATCAAACGCATCGTGCATTGACATTACATCCTGTTATTAGTCACATGTTTCGTTTATGGTTGTGGTTAACCACAGGAATGGTCACCAAAGACTGGGTATCAATTCACCGTAAGCATCATGCACACTCGGATAGTGTGGGTGATCCACATAGCCCTGTGGTTTATGGATTGAAGAAAGTTTTCTTTCAAGGTGCCGAACTTTATCGTGCAGCCCGTAAAGATAAAGAAATGATTGAAAAATATGGTCATGGCACCCCGGATGATTGGATTGAGCGAAATGTTTATTCTAAATATTCTGCGAAGGGTGTGGTTTTGATGCTTATCATTGATTTGCTTTTATTTGGATTGCCAGGCGTATCCATGTGGGCAGTACAAATGATGTGGATTCCATTATGGGCTGCGGGCGTTATTAATGGGATTGGCCATGCATGGGGATATCGTAATTTTGAGTGTCTTGATGCGGCACGCAATATTTTTCCGTGGGGCTTTTGGATTGGTGGAGAAGAGTTACATAACAATCATCATACTTTTGCATCGAGTGCAAAATTCTCATTACAATGGTGGGAATTTGATTTAGGTTGGATGTATATTAAATTAATGTCTTGGTTGGGGTTAGCAAAGGTCAAGAAATTACCACCGCAATTGTTAAAAAATCAAATGAAAGCGCAGGTTGATTTAGAAACGGTTCGCGCGGTTGTGGGTCATCGTTTCCAAGTCTTACGCCATTATTATCAACAAGTGGTTAAACCAATGTTGAAGCAAATGAAGCAAGAAAATCAATTTTCACAAGCTGACCAAAAGCTTTTGGCCAAGGCAAAAGCTTTGTTTAAGCGCGAAGAGAAATTGTTAACAGCGCATGGTAAAGCAACTTTAGATGAATTAACCAATCGTTTTGAGCACTTAAAAGTGGTTTATCAATATCGCCAAAACTTGCAAAATATTTGGTTAAAAACGGCAACATCTCAAAAAGAATTGGTCGATGCTTTACAACAATGGTGTAAGCAAGCAGAAGAATCGGGTATTGAGGTTTTGAAAAACTTCGCAGATACCATTAAAAGTTATACTTTAGTGATGCCAACACTCTAATCAAATCGAGGTCCGGTTACTGCCGGACCTTTATTTTTTTGATCTCTCAACATCCTTGTGATAATATCCGAGCAGTTTTTTCTATTCATATCTAAATTGAATTTCAATGAATGATGTTGAGGAAATTTCATTATGCCTTTGATTATACCTGACTTTAAATTTGGTAAATTTTTAGATTATATTATGCAATTTGAGCGAGCTGATGTTGAGTTTTTTCTTAAACAGCAACATCGTCCTGCCTTAGCACAATGGGTGCTGTACAATAATGCACAGGCTCTCTTTACCGCCATTAAGTATGATAAATTTGAAATCTTTTTATATTTATTTGAAATCGCTGGAATTTTTAAACGTAAAATCATCTTAAATGAAAAATATAATATTTTATATTATGCTTCTAAGCAGAAAAATATCGTTTTTTTTGAATATCTGTTGGCTGAAATGTTTTCCTTTGCCGATAGAAAGGATTTTCGTGAAAATGCTGGATTTGAGATTTATCATGAAGCGGTTCGTGAAAATCATTATGCGGTCGTGAAAGCATTGTTTAATGCAGATGATTTGCATGTGGCTGAATACTTAAATATAAATTATTTCGATAATTTAATTCATGCTTTGGAATATCCATCCGGGCAAATGTTTAGGTTCCTATTAAATGTTGGGGAAAATGTTCAAGAAATTTTAAGTTTTCGTGAGTATTGCATCATTGAAATGATTTTATCCAAAGGTCATGCGCCAGCTTTACATGCCTTAAATGAAAGATTTCCTAATTTTCTAGGGACATTGCCAGATGCACCATTCTTACGTTTAGCGCATCAAATTTGTTCACATCATTCAGACTTAATGTTGGATACTTTCTTAAACTTGTTGCAAGTCCAAGACAAGCAGCGCCTGCTTAATCTATTTCTCACAGCACAGATTCATGAAATATGTAGTGTGGGTCGTTCAAATATCATAGAGCTGCTCTTGTTAAGCGCCAAGGATTTAGCTGCTTTTAAAAAAGGATTAAATGAACTTCGCACTTATGATGCAGAAGAAACGCGCTTATTGGTCTCCAGATATCAACCCATTTTTCAGTGTATGCAGTATGCAGAATCGATTATTGCTCAAAAACCCATAAATCCTGAATTATTGATGCCCATGTTAGAAAGGTATAAGGGTAATTCACGTGCACGCTACTTAAGTTTTTTAACAGCGATTATCGATGAGTCGAATTATCGATTATCCAGCACCTTGATTGTACAGAAAATGTTACCAGCTTTACTGAATAAATTTGTGCAACAAAGTCTTGTAGTGCCAACCCACTGGATTCATGATTTGGTGCCTGTGATGTCCAAGATGATGGCGCAGGAAGTTGCAATGATTGATAAAAAACACCACATTACGCCCCATTCTGCAATTGACACGTATGCAAATTTTTATAGTTATTTGCAATCTTTTGATCCCATCTTGGATTATATGTTTCCATTGCAAACCTCATCAGCGAAATTTAACGATTTGGTGCACCAACAGATGGGGTTGCAAGCGAGCATTTTAAGATACAATCCATTTGTAATATGTCGTTATTTATTCATTGATGTGAATACCAATTTGAACATTGCATATGATATTTTAACCCTCATTTTCAATCAAAGCATTGCGCATTATGAGTCGATTTTAAAATATTCTGCATATAGTCATTGGTCAGTGCTCGATGTTAGACATGCGGATGATGAATCTGAAGAATATGATTACATTTTTATGGATATCACACCTGCAGAATGGATTATGGTGTATGCAAAGATGGGGCAACAATTGAATCCAATGATGTTAAAAAATATTCAATATTGGATTGATTGCGAGCAGCCACAGAAAATTGCCATTGATGTAAGAGAACCTCCTCGATTATTAACGATTTAAAATAGGTTGATTATGATACAAAAAGGTGTGGAAAGAACTGTTGCGCATATTCCAGAAATGCGAGAAATATTGTCTTCTTTAAGTTATGACTCTGTGGTGGTTTGGGATGCGGATAATACCATTTTTAAATCGCGACATGAGTTAGGTTCAGACCAGTGGTTTGGCGCATTATTGGGTATAGCCAGGACAAAGCATGGGAACCAATTTGAATTTGATTTGATGAAAACCACTTATAATCAAGTTCAAGCGTTTACTGAGGTTGTTGAGATTGAACAAAAAACCATTCGAATGATTAAAATGTTAAATCAAATTAGGATACCTCAAATTTTGTTAACGGCTCGTAATGATGAGTTGTTTGAAGTGACGTTTCGCCAATTGTATACTTGTGGAATTCCATTTCATTCATCGAATATGATTTTTTGTAATGGAGAGGATAAGGGCCGTTGCTTAGAAAGTTTTCTTGCGAGGTTGCAATGCCATGTCTCTCATATCGTCATGATAGACGATAAAAAATACAATGTTGAAAGTGTTCGAGATGCCGCAATTCGTATGAATTCGCGTTTTAATGGTTTTGTCTACGAGTTTTTGAATACAGAGATTCAATCTTTTGATGTCAGATATGCCCATTTTCAGTTGTCATTGGTGATGCATCTTCTCGATGAAAAAGCCAAAAGATTTGTGGAAAGTTTGGAATTAACTTGGGAAAAACATCATGCCAATGCCAATCGAACCTTACATTTTTATCAAATGAAAATCAATGTGCATGACAACGAGGAAGAGGCCTACACCTCACAACCATAAATGTTTGGTTGTGGTACAGACACTCATTCTATAGCCCTTCATGAAAAGAATTGATAAGATAAATGTTTACTTATCTTGTGACGATTTTTTGGGGCTCCATGAGTGTTTTTTTAAAGCAGATTAAAATTGTTGGTTTTAAATCGTTTGTGGAACCTACAACATTATATTTTAATCATCCGCGCGTTGCTGTTGTAGGGCCCAATGGCTGCGGAAAATCAAATGTTATCGATGCCATTCGTTGGGTGATGGGTGAAAGCTCGCCTAAATTTTTACGTGGCGATTTGATGTCAGATGTGATTTTCAATGGTTCAGTTCAACGTAAACCGTTAGGTGTTGCTAGTGTTGAAATCCTGCTCGACAACCAAAATGGTTTATTGTTAGGTGCTTATGTGACCAAAGGCGATGTTGCGTTGCGTCGAGAAATCAATCGTTCAGGGGAATCAACCTATTATATCAATGGTCAACGTGTACGCCGTAAAGATTTAACCGATTTATGGTTGGGTACCGGTGCAGGTGCGCGAGGTTATGCCATTATTGGGCAAAATATGGTGAATCATTTGGTAGAAGCCAATCCTGAAGTATTGCGAGGATATTTGGAAGAAGCTGCAGGTGTCAGTAAATACAAGGAACGTCGTAAAGAAAGTGCTGAACGTTTAAATATCGTCATGGAAAATTTAGCACGTATTACTGATATTGTTTTTGAGTTGAATGGGCAATTAGAGCGCTTACAAAAAGAGGCCGGCGATGCAGAACTTTACCATCAATACCGAAAACAACTGCGTGAATATCAAGAACAATTTGAATTAGCAAATGCAAGGCAATTATTTAAAAAATATCAAAAATTACAAGAGCAAGCTTCACAATATCTTCAAGCAGAAAGACATCTTTCGCAACAAGTAGAGGATGATGAGACTCAACTGCAGGCCTTAGAACAACGATTAATCCAATCACAAGATAACATTCAAAAAGCGCAGCAACACTTGCATCAATTACAAATGCAGTGCCAACAATCAGAACAACAATACCAGCAGCGTTTAAAAGATAAAGCTTATTATCTTCAAGAGCACGAACAATTGTTGCTAGATAAACAGCAATTGACCACCCAGGTTGAAAGTGAACAATTGGAATTGAATCAACTTAATCAAACGATACAAACCCTACAAGAATCAGCACATCAGTCGCATGAGGACCTTTTACAACATCGCGCTCAAGAACAATCATTAAGAATGGCTTTAAAAGAAGCGCATCAAGAACGTCAAAATAGCCGTTATCAATTACAACAACGTAAAACGCAATTTCAAATTTTACAAGCTAAGCAGGAACAAGCGAGCACTTCGATTGCCCAGCTCAAAGAACAAATGTTATTGTTACAAAAAAATGTAAGACAACAAAATGGTGAGCAATTTTTAGAAAAACGACAACAAGCCGAAATGGTCTTGCTCTCTTTGCAACATCAAAAAGCCGAACAAGTGGAAAATTTAAGAATTGCGGAAAAACAGCTCATTCTTATTCAGGCCGAATTCCAACAATTTAAAAATGATCTCATAAAATGGCAAAAGGACATGGAAGCCACGACGCGAGCAACCCTGATGGCTCAAGCTGCTTATCAGGGCATGCTTGATGCTGAAATACCAGCTCAACAGGCAGAGCGATTACAAGATTGGTCGTTAAAATCTGCTTGGATGCAAAAATGGAGTGTGCCTGAAGCGTGGCAAAAAGTTGTCGATTGGCTATGGGGGCATTTTTTACCTGCATATCTCGGCGATCAGTCCGATTGGTTGAGTGTGATTCAACAACAAGTAAGCGGGTGCTTTTCTATACTTGAAACATTTGATGAAAAGACAGGTTTACCTTTACCTAGACTGATTGATTTTTTGGGTGCTGATAAAGCTCCTATGACATGGATTGATTTCGCATCGATTTATTTGGTTGAAAATGAAGATGCTTTATTGTCTTATCAATCACAATTAACCCGGCAACAAATGCTTCTTACACCATGTGGTATTTGGGCGGGGCCGAAATGGGTCTGCCGAATTCCCCTAAGCGAAATGAAATCGCAAGGATTGGCAACACGATTGCATGATGTTCAACAGACTGAAAAAGTATTAGCAGATAAAACCAAAGACTATGATGTTTTTATTGCACAGTATGGATTGATTGAAAAACAATATATTGATGCGCGAGCCACGAGTGAGCAAAAGAAACAGTTAATGATGAATCTAGAACATGAGCTCAAGTTAGCACAACAACAATTGTTGGTATATGAACAACAACATGCTTTATTTAAACAAGAACGAGAGCGAGTGCTTCGGGATTGTGAAAGGTTTGAGCAACAATATGTGCAAATGAATGGACAATTAAAAGACTGGCAGATAGATTCAGAGCGATTACAATCACAAATCATCGATGATGAGCAATTAGACCTCGTCTCTTCAGAGCGTATTGCGGAATTGCAATCTAAGTTAGCATTGTTAGAGGATAAAACAGCGCGTTTTGTCGAGCATGATAATCAAAAGCAACATGAATTAACCAAATTACAAACTCAACACAGCTTTCACAAACTCAATTTGCCCAAGCTTGTTGAAAGACTTCAAGGAATTTCAGCACGATTAACAGTCCTTGACCAGTCGCCTATTATGCAAGATATGCAAGATTCAGAAATACTAGTGTTAAACGAGCAACTTAAACAACAAGTCGTTCAGGCCGAAATAGCGTTTAACCAAATCGTGGATATATCAAAGTTAGAATTACAGAAAAAAGCACCCTTGGTTCAATCTCTCGATACCTTAAAAAAACAACATATGGTTGCGTTGGAGAAGAAGTGGAAATTTGAATCAGAATTGACGCAAATGCAACAAGAAATTGAGCGATTAGGGGATATGTTCTCTGAAAAAATATGGGCACATTTGCCTGCTGAACACGGGACGAGTTATTTCAAAGCTCTGATTTCAGAATATGAACGAAAATTAGAATTGCTTGGTGATGTTAATTTATTGGCTGTGGGTCTATTTCAACAGGAAAAAACGCGACATTCTCAAATGTTAGAACAGGAAAAAGATTTGTTGGATGCTATTGCCGAACTAGAAATTGCAATTCAAACTCTTGATAATGATATGCAACAACAATTGCAACAGACATTAGAACAGATTAACCAACAATTAGAGGTGATTTTCCCGCAACTTTTTGGTGGTGGGGAGGCGAAGTTTGTAGCAAGTTGTGATAATCTCTTAGAGGCAACCGTTACTGTACAAGTTCAATTACCGGGAAAAAAGCAACATCGAATCCAATTGCTTTCCGGTGGTGAAAAGGCTTTAACGGCGGTGGCGTTATTGTTTTCAATTTTTTCATTGAATCCTGCGCCATTTTGTTTGTTAGATGAAGTTGATGCGGCGTTGGATGATGCAAATGTTCAGCGACTTGCAAACTTGATCAGAAATATGTCAAATACCGTACAATTTGTTTTAATAACCCACAACCCATTAACCATGGATGTTGCCATGGCGTTAGTTGGAGTAACGATGCAGGAACCGGGAGTATCTCGTGTGGTTTCAGTGAATATGGAAACCGCATTGGCAATGGTCAATAAGGAGTAGCTATGCAAGCCAATTGGAGTTTAGTTTTGAATGTCGTTTTTTTAGGTGTTATTTTAGCCATGATTTATTGGAAACTGCACCCGAGATTAAAAAAACCTGCTCAAAGCGATGAGTTTTCAAATTTAGAGCCCTCTGAATCTGCGGATTCGTTTGAAGATATTGAAGACTTTGAGGTTTTTCAACATATTCCCCCGAATATGGAAATGGAAGAACTCGAAGCAATTGATGATGCCGCGCATTCGCCTGAAATTGGTTTGGATTTACCACCGCAAGACCCTATTAGACCGCGTAAAAACTTTATGTTGTTTTTATCAGCCAAGGGACAGAATATTTTTGCGGGCTATGAATTATTACAAACTTTATTATCCTGTGGCCTTCGATTTGGGGATGGTGGATTTTTTCATCGTCACCAACATTCTTCTGGTCAGGGTCCTGTCTTGTTTAGTGTTGCCGCTGCTTCTGCAACGGGAACCTTTGATTTGCAAAACATGGGTTCGATGAGTATGAAAGGCTTGTGTCTTTTTATGGAGCTCAGTGGAAACGTTGCCATTGATCATGAACGTTTAGATATCTTTATTCAAACCGCTAAACAACTGGCAGAAGAATTGCATGCGAATTTATTAGATGAATATCAAAAACCTGTTACGGAAGAAACTTTTACACATTTTGACAAAGTAGTTGCATTAGGGGAGGCGTTACCAGCATGAGATTATCGCAATTGGCCGCGTGGCTAAACATCTCATGTGATGAAGATGTTGAGGTCAGTGGTGTATGCATTGATACTCGACAAATAAGCCAACAGCAATTGTTTGTGGCATTTCCTGGGGAAAAAGTTGATGGTCATGATTATGTCAAAATGGCTGTTGAAAAAGGTGCATCAGCGGTAATGGTGAATCGTCATTTGGAAGATGTGAATGTTCCTCAATTGGTAGTGAAGGATAGTTTGCAAGCATTAACTACCTTAGCAGAGGGGTATCGTCACCAATTGAAATGTAAAATCATGGCTCTAACAGGCAGCAATGGAAAAACCTCCGTCAAAGAAATGCTAGCGCAAATCATGCCACAATCTGCCTTTGTATCGAAGGGTAATTTTAATAATCATTTAGGAGTTCCTATAAATCTTCTTAATGTACCTGAAAATTGTGAATATGCTGTCTTTGAACTTGGTGCAAATCAAAAAGGTGATATCGCTCTAACTGCAGGACTTGTAAAACCTGATGTAGCGCTTATCAATAATATTGGGCCTGCGCATTTAGGTGGATTTGGTTCCATTGATGGAGTTGCTATTGCTAAAGGTGAAATTTATGATGCATTGCAACCAAAAGGCATTGCGGTTGTGAACGATGACGATGCATATGCACATTTTTGGGATGAACAATTGTTAGATGTTCAAGTGCTTCGCTATTCAAGTGAGCATCCTACTGATGTGTGGGCTTCGGAAATTGTGATATTACCCTCAGGTTGTTACCGCTTTCAACTGCATGTTTTTGAAGAAAAACAAATTGTTGAACTGCGTGTTCCAGGTCATCATCAAATGCAAAATGCATTGGCCGCAGCTGCCATGGCATCAGCATTATCGATTTCATTGGCAAAAATTGTACAAGGCTTAATGCGTTTTACGGGCGTTGGTGGGCGTTTAAATATCATGGTTGGATATAATGAAGCAACGGTTATTGATGACACCTATAATGCAAATTTAGCCTCAGTAAAAGCTGGATTGGAAGTGTTGGCCAAACGTGAAGGCGAAAAAATTCTTGTGATTGGAGATTTGGCAGAGCTTGGTGAGTTTGTTGAAGCACAACACGCACAAATTGGTGAAATTGCACGAAAGCTAGGCATTCATAAACTTTTTGCAGTCGGTCAATCGACACCTTCGACTGTGGCTGCATTTGGGGAAGGGGGGTATCATTTTACTTCTCAAAAAGAACTTGTTGTACATTTACGAAAATGTTTGCATAAACAAGTGAATATTTTAGTGAAAGGTTCACGCTCTTCTCGAATGGAAGAGGTCGTGGAACAAATTTCAGGAACATCATTATAATTAAAGGAACATCATGCTTTACTGGTTAACCCAATTGTTGCAGGGAAAATATCATGCACTTCGCGTATTTCAATATTTAACGTTTCGATCGATTCTTGCTGCTTTAACAGCAATGTTTTTTGCATTGTTTCTGGGGCCTTATACGATTCAGTGGCTACGTAAAATGCAAATCGGTCAAATGGTTCGTGATGATGGCCCTAAATCACATTTTTCCAAAGCTGGGACGCCAACCATGGGCGGCATTTTGATTTTATTTGCAATTACTATGAGTACACTGCTGTGGGGAAATTTAATCCAAGCCAATCTTTGGTTGGTATTGATTGTAACCTGGGGTTTTGGTCTATTGGGTTGGTTTGATGATTATCGAAAATTGGTTCTCAAAAATAGTAAAGGAGTATCTGCAAAAGGTAAATTATTGGTTCAGTCTTTGTTTGCACTCGTAGCAGTCGTTTATTTATACATGCATGCTTCGCTTCCCATTCATACACAATTGGTTGTCCCTTTTTTTAAAAATACCCTCATTAATTTAGGCTGGATATTTCCCATTTTTGGTTATTTGGTCATTGTTGGAAGCAGCAATGCTGTGAATTTAACGGATGGCTTGGATGGTTTAGCCATTCTTCCTATTGTGATGGTTTCAGGTGCGCTAGGTATTTTTGCATATGTTGCAAGCAATTCCGTTTATGCGCATTACTTATCCATTCCCTATGTCCCTAATACAGAAGAGCTCACTATATTTTGCGCATCAATCGTGGGTGCCGGCTTAGGATTTTTATGGTACAACACCTATCCTGCGCAAATTTTTATGGGTGATGTCGGTTCACTTTCATTGGGCGCTGCCATAGGTTTGATTGCTGTTCTGGTTCGTCAAGAGTTGATTTTATTATTGATGGGTGGGTTGTTTGTGATGGAAACACTATCCGTTATCATGCAAGTGGCTTATTTTAAATATACTGGTGGAAAGCGTTTATTTAAAATGGCACCAATTCACCATCATTTTGAATTGAAAGGATGGACAGAGCCTAAAGTCATTGTTCGTTTCTGGATTATTACAGTGGTGTTGGTTTTAATTGGTTTGGCAACCATGAAATTAAGATAGGGCTTCAATCGATGCATAAAATGATTCTGGTGTTAGGGCTGGGGAAAACGGGTTTTTCAATTGCGCGCTATATGCAGCATATGGGCAAAAATTTTGCGATATATGATACCCGCTTGAATCCACCCGATCTTGATAAGTTTAAACAGGCTTTCCCTAACATTGCTGTTTATTGCCAAGCTTATGAGGATGCATTGCTAGATAGTGTTGAAAAAATCATTTGTAGTCCAGGGGTTTCTCCCTCAGAATCAATTATGCAAAAAGCCCTGGAACGTCATATACCCATTGAAAGCGAGTTGGATTGTTTGGCGGATGAAATTTCAGTACCTGTCATTGCAATTACGGGTTCGAATGGAAAATCGACTGTCACTACTTTGGTCGGTGAGATGGCGAAACGTGCCGGATTAAAGGTCGCTGTGGGTGGGAATCTTGGCACTCCTGTTTTAGACATGTTGCTCGATGCTCATGACTATGATTTATGGGTTTTGGAGTTATCCAGTTTTCAATTAAATTTTATGCATCGATTACGTATTAAAGCAGCAACGATTTTAAATATTTCTCCTGATCATTTGGATTGGCATGGAAGTATGGATAATTATATTGCGGCAAAACATCAAATTTATAAGCATGCTGAATATGTTATTTTTAATCGTGATGATATGCATACTTACCCCCATAATGTAACCGGGATTTCTCAATCCTTCGGATTAAGTATTCCAGTTTCTGATACCGAATGGGGTTTATCAAACATGGATTTGATGCAGGGACATGAGGTTTGGATATCGGTGCGAGACCTTAAGCTTCAAGGCCAGCATAATTGGATGAATGTTTTGGCAGCCATGGGTTTGGCGCATGCGGCCGCTATTGAAAAAAAAGCGATTATCGATGTTTTAAAATCATTTTCTGGATTATCACATCGAACCCAGTGGGCTGGTGCGATTAATGGTATTGTTTTTATCAATGATTCAAAAGGAACAAATCTTGGCGCAACACAAGCGGCAATTGAAGGTATTGGTCCAACTATTTCCGGAAAGCTCATTTTGATTGCAGGCGGGCTTGGAAAGGGTGCGGATTTTTCACCTTTGCGAGAAACCTTGCAACATTATGTAAAAAAGGTCATCCTAATTGGAAAGGATGCAGATTTGCTAGCCCAATACTGGGAAGGTGCAGCACTTTTACAAAAGGTAGCGTCCTTGCAACAGGCTGTTATTGAAGCACATGCGTCGGCAACAGCAGGAGATCTGGTTTTATTGTCTCCAGCATGCGCTAGTTTTGATATGTTCAAAGGTTATGAACATCGCGGAGAAGAGTTTGTCAAATATGTAAGGGAATTGATGACATGATACTATTTGCCCCGGAACGAAAATCAGTTCCATCACATGCCATGTACGATAAATTATTTGTTGGCACAATTGTGTGTTTAATCATGATGGGTTTGATGATGGTGTCTTCGAGTTCAGTGATGATGGCAACAAAAAATTATCATCAACCTTTTTATTTTCTAATACGGCAGAGTATTTATCTTGGCATTGGTTTTGTCATGGCCTTGATTGTCATGCGTTTGGACACGCGATTCTGGGAAAAAAATAGTTTTGGATTGCTGTTAATTTGCCTTGTCATGATGATCGCGGTGCTGATTCCTGGTGTGGGCAAAATGGTGAATGGTAGCCGACGTTGGTTAGCCATTGGTCCGATTGGTATTCAAGTCTCTGAACTTGCAAAATTACTGGTGATATTATACATGTCCAGTTATTTGGTTCGACAATCTTATCGAACCAATCATCAAATATTGGGATTTTTAAAACCCATGCTGGTTTTAAGTATTATTGCAATTTTACTTTTACTTGAACCTGATTTTGGTGCCACTGTTGTGATTGTTTCGACCGTCATGATGATGCTATTTTTATCCGGTGTTCGATGGATTTATTACATCATCATGATTGTCATGGTGATGCTTTCTCTTGCTGCTCTTGCAATTGCATCCCCTTATCGCGTGGCTCGATTAACTGCATTTTTAAATCCTTGGGCTGATCAATTTAAATCAGGTTATCAGTTAACCCAGGCACTCATTGCATTTGGCCGCGGCGGTTGGTGTGGACAAGGTTTAGGCGATAGTATTCAGAAAATGTTTTATTTGCCGGAGGCGCATACCGATTTTCTATTTGCTGTGATTGGCGAAGAACTGGGTTTTGTAGGAATTTTCACAATTTTAGTGTTATATGCTTTGATTTTTTGGCGGGGTTTAGCTATTGGATTTCAAGCCTTTCAACAACGCCGATTCTATGCAGCATTTGCCTCATATGGTTTAACCTGTTGGTTAGTGTTTCAAGCACTTATCAATATGGGTGTCAATTCAGGAATGCTACCCACTAAAGGTTTGACCTTGCCTTTTTTAAGTTATGGTGGTGCAAGTTTGGTGGTTAATTGTATTGTGATTGCCTTATTATTAAGAATTGATCATGAAAATCGATGGTTTGCGATTGGATTGCGTACCCATGCGTAAAAATCATGTTCTTTTGCTATTGAATTAGGTAGAATATGTTGAATTATGAATCATTTAAATCATTTTTAGCTGTTTAAACTCGAGAGAAAAAATTATGAAAAGATTGCCAACTTATCAACCAATGCGAATGGGGCATGTGAAGCATATCCATTTTGTCGGAATTGGTGGGGTTGGTATGTGTGGGATCGCAGAAGTTTTATATAATGAAGGTTATCATATTAGCGGGTCAGATGCTTCTGAAAGCAAGTATGTCAATCATTTAAGAAAGATTGGTATTCGTGTTTATATTGGACATCATCAAAACCATATCCAAGATGCAGATGTTATTGTGGTTTCTTCAGCCATTCCCCAAGATAACCCTGAAGTCATTGCAGCACGAGAAAGACAAATTCCAATTATTCCAAGGGCTGCGATGCTTGCTGAATTGATGCGTTTTCGTCATGGCATTGCCATTGCTGGTACACATGGAAAAACCACAACCACAAGTTTAGTCACCAGTCTTTTAACAGAAGGTGGTCTCGATCCAAGTTATGTTATCGGTGGTAAATTAAATAGCTCAGGCACCAATGCACAATTAGGACATTCTCCGTATTTTGTTGCGGAAGCCGATGAAAGTGATGCGTCTTTTTTATTTTTAAAACCTATGATGGCGGTGGTCACGAATATTGATGCAGATCATTTACAAACCTATAACGATAATTTTGATACTTTAAGAGATGCATTTGTTGAGTTTTTACATCATTTACCATTTTATGGCCTAGCGGTTGTCTGTCATGATGATCCGGTTGTTGAGTCCATTATTCCAAAAATTGCACGTCCATTCAGAACGTATGGTTATCGTGAGCAATGTCATTATCGTGCGACCAATTGGGTGCAAGATGGTTTGGTCAATTCATTCACGGTTGTGCGGCCATCACCATATCAACCGTTACATATTCAGTTTGGCAGTCCTGGACGTCATAATGTATTGAACGCTTTGGCAGCCATTGCGATTGCAACAGAGCTGGGTGTATCTGATGAAGCGATTCAAACTGGATTTAAAAAATTTGAAGGCGTTGGACGTCGTTTCCAGTTATTGGGCGAAAAAGATTTTCAACATGGCAAGGCCTTGGTTATCGATGATTATGGCCACCATCCACGTGAAATTCGTTCAACGATTGATGCCTTTCGTTCGGTTTGGCCACAAAAGAGATTGGTGCATGTTTTTCAACCCCATCGATATACACGAACCGAATCGTTGTTCAGCGATTTTGTAGATGTATTATCCATGGCTGACGAAGTTTTATTACTGGATATTTATCCCGCGGGTGAACAAGCTATTCAAGGTATTAGCAGTTTTCATTTGGCTGAAAAAGTCAACAACCAACATCAAAACAAAGTGAAGTTGGTCGGCAACAGCGATATTGAAAATTTGCTTGATCAAGTTGTGCAAGATGGCGATGCGATTTTAATGCAAGGCGCAGGTAGCATTGGTCAAATGGCATATCAATTGATCCAAAAAAAAATAGGTGCATTATGACGCAATCTGCGATTCCTCATTTAGATGAAATGGGAACATTGCTATTGAATGAATCATTGGCTGAATATAATACATGGCGTGTGGGAGGGCCTGCTGCACGCCTATTTAAACCGCATCATATACAAGGGTTGCAACAATTTCTACAACAACTGCCATTGCAAGAACCCGTTTTGTGGTTAGGTTTAGGTAGTAATTCTTTAATATCTGATAAGGGATTTGATGGCACGGTGATTTTAACCCAAGGTTGCTTAAAATCTTTAGAGAAAACTTTAGTAGATCACGTTCGTGTTGAGGCAGGTGTTTCATGTGCTCAAATGGCAAGGTTTTGTGCGAGAAATGGATTGGTGAATGGTGAGTTCTGGGCTGGTATTCCAGGAACATTTGGGGGTGCATTGCGCATGAATGCAGGGTGTTATCAATCTGAAACATGGGAATATGTGATTGAAGTCGAAACCATTGACCGACAAGGTAACATTCACAAACGTTTACCGCAGGAGTTTGAAGTTGGATATCGTCATGTTAAAGGTTTAAAAGAAAATGAAGAATGGTTTATTGCTGCCACATGTCGATTACCATTAGGTAATTCAGAATCATCTTTACAAAAAATTAAAGAACTTTTAGCAAAGCGCGCCGCAACGCAACCAACGGGAGAATACAACTGTGGCTCGGTGTTTCGTAATCCACCCGGAGATTATGCAGCACGTTTAATTGAATCTTGTGGATTAAAAGGCCATCGTTTAGGTGGAGCACAGGNNCTAAACATGCTAATTTTATAATTAATGAAAATGCAACAGCAAAAGCAGAAGATATATCAAAACTCATTGAATTAATCAAAAAATCAGTGCACGATAAATATGGGATAACTTTAGTTCAAGAAGTGCATATGATTGGAGAAAAATAGATGTCGACGCGTCTAAAAGTTGCTGTTATATATGGCGGTAATTCCGTCCAACATGAAATTTCATTGGCATCCGCCGCATCAGTAGTCAAGTTTCTGGATCCCAAAATCTATGAAATCATTCCAGTCGGCATTGATAAAAAAGGCCATCTTCATGTTCATGAAATAGAAGATTTGAAATTTGAAGATAAAATTTGGCCCGTACAAACCGATAAATCATTTGAAATACCATCTTTGATTTATGATACAAAATTTTTTACACCCGTTGATGTTGTAATTTCCCTTATTTACGGTGGCGATTATGAAAATGGTGGATTGCAGGGACTCTTGAATATAGCCAGAGTTCCTTATGTCAGCACGGATGTTCTTGGTGCAGCGATTGGTCTTCATAAAGATATTGCTCGACGTCTTGCTTGTGGCGATGGCATTCTGTCTCCTGCATATAGTCTCTTAAATAAAATTGATGATGAAGGGCTTTGGGAGTACCAAGTGCGTGAGATGGTTAATGCATGTGGTTGGCCCTTAATTGTTAAACCCTGTACAGGAGGTTCAAGTATAGGTGTTGCAAAAGTCCATCATCTTTTTGAAGCAATAGAAGCCATTAAAAATGCATTTCAGTATGATGAGGAGGTGTTGGTCGAACAAGCTATTTCAGGACGAGAAATTGAAGTGGTTGTTATTCAAGATTTAAAACGCCAACAGCTCAGAGCATCGCTACCTGGTGAAATTGATTTAAAAAAACAAGATGAATACTATTCATATGATCTTAAGCACAAAAAATCGCATTTAGTGCAATACATCGCGCCTGCAAAAATTGATGCGGATTGGACGCAAACAATTCGTCAAACTGCAATTGAAATTTTTAAGCGTGTGAAATGTAAAAGTATGGCACGACTTGAATTTTTCTTTGATGAAAAAAATCAAAAATTATATTTTAATGAAATCAATACCTTGCTTTCTTCCCCTTCTAATCATTTATCGGCGATGATTTGGGAAAAGACGGGATTAAAATTTGATGAGCTTTTAAATTTACTTATTGAAACGGCAATGTTGCAGTTTGAAATCAAAAACCAGTTGGTGACGGAATACTAAATTTAGGTTATAAAAAAATGGAAATGGAAATTCAAGAAAAATCAACAGGTGGATGGTTACTGATTTTAGGTGTTTTTGCTGTTTTACTAACCATACGATTAGTTTTAACCGTTGTTTCGGATGCCAGTTATTTCCCAATTAATGTTCTAAAAATTGAAGCACCTTATCAAAATATTTCACGTGAGGAAATTCAAAAAGTTTTTTCGCCATTCATATCATATAGCTTTTTAATGTTTCCTGAAAAAAAAGTTGTTAAGGAACTAAAAAAAAATCAATGGATAGAAAATATTAAAATAAAAAAAATATGGCCAGATCAAATAGTTGTACAAATATTTGAACAAATTCCAGTGGCAATTTGGAACAATATGTATGTTAATAATAAAGGTGTTCTTTTTAATCCCCAGACGGACAAAAAAATAGATAATTTGCCAACCATGATAGGTCCGGAATATCATCAAAAAGATGTCTTACATATTTATAAAAAATTGAGTAAGCTATTAAAAGCCCAAGATTTAACTATTGTAAAAATTAAATTAAGAGATAATTTATCTTGGGATATTACACTTCAAAATGGTGTTTTAATTAGGTTAGGTAAACGGAACATTGAAAAACGAGTGATACGTTTTTGTGAAGTTTATCCTAAGTTGTTTGCAACGACGTTTGATCAGGTCAATACTATCGATTTACGCTATGCAAAAGGAATGGCGGTAAATTGGAAAAAGACCGATAATCAAATGAACTCGAATCCCAAAAACGTAATGGGTTAATGATGGCGAAGAAGTTAGAAAGAAATATTATAACAGGATTAGATATTGGAACATCGAAAGTCGTTGCCTTGGTTGGAGAGGTTGCGGCAGATGGTTCGATTGAAATTATTGGCATTGGTCGACATCCTTCACGTGGTTTAAAACGCGGGGTTGTGGTAGATATTGAAGCGACAGTAAATTCTATACAACGGGCAGTTCAAGAAGCTGAATTAATGGCTGGGTGTGAAGTTACATCTGTCTATACCGGTATTGCAGGTAGCCATATTCGCAGTTTGAATTCACACGGTATCGTTGCGATTAAAGACCAAGAGGTCTCCCAAGCAGATATTGAACGCGTGATTGATGCTGCCAAAGCAGTCGCAATTCCAGCTGATCAAAAGATTTTACATATTTTGCCGCAGGAATTTATTATTGATAACCAAGGTAGTATTCGTGAGCCTATTGGGATGTCTGGTGTTCGTTTGGAAGCCCGTGTACATATTGTAACGGGTGCTGTGAGTGCCGCTCAGAATATTGCAAAATGTGTAAGACGCTGCGGTTTAGAGGTCAGTGATATCATTTTAGAACAACTTGCATCTAGCCATGCTGTTTTGACAGACGATGAAAAGGAATTAGGTGTCTGCTTAGTGGACATCGGGGGCGGAACCACAGATATTGCGATTTTTTATGAAGGTGCTATTCAGTATACAGCGGTTATACCCATCGCAGGTGATCAAGTGACCAACGATATAGCGATGGCATTACGTACCCCTACCAAATCGGCAGAGGGCATTAAATTAACACATGGATGCGCAATTCCTGAATATGTGAATCCGTCACAAACGATTGATGTGATGAGCGTGAATGAAAGAACAGGTCGAAAAATTGCAACCACCATGTTATGTGATGTGATTTTAGCTCGATATGAAGAATTGTTTTCATTGGTTCGAAATGAATTAAGACGCAGCGGTTTTGAAGATTTGCTGGCAGCAGGAATCGTTTTAACGGGCGGCGCTTCAAAGGTACGTGGCGCAATAGAGCTTGCCGAGAGTTGTTTTGAACTTCCAGTTCGATTGGGCGCAGTCCAACAAATTTCGGGATTAAGCGAAGTGGTGGATAATCCGTCTCTTTCAACATGCGTTGGTTTATTGATGCATGGTGTGAAACAACAGAATGAAAATCATATCAGTATCTCTTCTCTAAATGAGGGAGCTTTAAACGTTTGGAATAAAATGAAGCAATGGTTTACAGTTAATTTTTAAAATCAATGCACGATAACCATAAGAGGTTTATATGTTTGAAATTATAGATAATCAACAAGATAATGCCGTCATAAAAGTTGTCGGTGTGGGTGGCGGTGGCGGAAACGCACTTGAGCATATGCTATCCGAGAGCATTGAGGGCGTTGAATTTATTTGTGCAAATACTGATGCGCAAGCGTTAAAAAACTCTCATGCAAAAATATTAGTGCAACTTGGTGAAGAATTAACAAAAGGACTCGGCGCAGGAGCAAACCCAAATATTGGTCGCGAATCAGCTGAAGAAAATCGCGAGCAAATTCGAGAAATTCTGCAAGGTACTGACATGGTTTTTATCACTGCCGGTATGGGAGGGGGAACGGGTACAGGAGCAGCCCCTGTTGTCGCTCAAATTGCCAAGGAATTGGGGATTTTAACCGTTGCTGTCGTGACCAAACCATTTTCATTTGAAGGTAAGCAAAGAGCAATTGCTGCAGAAGAAGGTATTGCGCGTCTTGCAGAACATGTGGATTCATTAATAACCATCCCAAACAATAAGTTATTAACGGTTTTGGGGAAAAACATTTCTTTAGTTAATGCGTTTAAAGCGGCAAATAATGTTTTGTTGGGTGCTGTCAAAGGGATTTCAGATCTCATTACGCGTCCGGGTCTGATTAACGTCGATTTTGCTGACGTACGCACCGTGATGTCTGCGATGGGCATGGCAATGATGGGAACAGGCGTCGCGTCTGGCGAACAAAGAGCTCGTCAAGCCGCAGAAGCCGCAATTGCCTCGCCTCTATTGGAAGATGTTAATTTAGCAGGTGCCAAAGGGATTCTCGTCAATATCACTGCAGGACTCGATATGTCCATAGGTGAATTTGAAGAAGTTGGTGATGTGATAAAAGAATTTATTTCTGATGAGGCAACCGTTGTATTGGGTACGGTTATCGATCCAGAAATGACGGATCAAGTTCGTGTCACTGTAATTGTGACGGGACTTGGAGAGCCACAAGCTAAATATACAACACAACAACAATTTAGCGCAGTAAATATGGGGCATAATCATCATATGACATCTCCTTTGGTGAACCATACTAAAAACCGTGTTATGGAACACCGTCGTGCCGATAAACCGATTGATTATCAACAATTGGATAAGCCCGCATTGGTTCGTAAGCAAAATCCACAGCAAGCAACAGCACCAATCAATAACAATGCTGTTCATGCAAGTAAACCAAAGCCAGATGAAATGCCTGATGTGGATTATTTAGATATTCCTGCATTCTTGAGACGCCAGGAAGAAGTGAACGTTGAGGATTAATATAAAATATTCTTGAAATTTATTGGTGACTGGACAATAATCAAATAATTTGGAAAATTTATATTTTCTTAGGAGAATAAGCAGGTGAAGAAAGCATGATCAGACAACGAACCCCTAAAAAAATGATTCAGGCGACGGGCGTTGGCTTACACTCTGGTGATAAAGTGATTTTGACTCTTAGACCTGCTCCGATCAACACTGGAATTGTATTTCGTCGAACGGATTTAGATCCTATTGTCGAAATTCCTGCATTGTATCAATATGTTTCAGATACTATTTTATGTACAACATTACAAAAAGATGGTATCCGAATAGCAACAGTTGAACATTTATTATCGGCTCTGGCTGGGTTAGGCATCGATAATGCTTATGTTGATATTAATGCCAATGAAATTCCAATCATGGACGGTAGCGCAGCGCCTTTTGTATTTCTGATTCAATCGGCAGGCATTCAAGAACAACCCGCACCAAAACGCTTTATTCGTATTTTAAAACCGATCCGAGTGGAGTCAGGGGAAAAATGGGCACAGTTTGTTCCTTTTGATGGATACCGTGTATCGTTTACCATTGATTTTAAACATCCAGTCTTTATTGATAGACCACAGCAAGCGGTCTATGATTGGTCCATGACGTCTTATATTAAAGAAATTTGTCGTGCGCGTACATTTGGTTTTCTTTCTGAGTATGAGAAATTACGTGAAATGGATTTAGCAAAAGGTGGAAGTCTAAATAACGCTATTGTGGTTGATGATTACCGTGTATTAAATGAAGATGGCCTTCGTTTTGAAGATGAGTTTGTAAAGCACAAAGTCCTGGATGCCGTTGGTGATTTATATTTGTTAGGTTGTGGTTTGATTGGTGCATACGAAGGGTTTAAATCGGGACATGAACTTAACAATCAACTCTTACGTGCCATGATGTTGCATGAAGATGCTTGGGAGTACTCTTATTTATCCGATAAAGAAGAAAGTATTCACCCAGAGTATTTTTTATCATTAAATCCTATTGAAGCATCCTAACGGATGCTTATTCTTAATGCACTAATACTTAAAAAAATCAGGTTGAATTTTTACTTGTATGTGTGAAAGTCCATAACATTGATGTTCTTTTCTTAAATAATCCCTTAATTCAGGAATGCGAGGACGCAATTCGCTTGCCCATAAGGGACAATCAACAACTAGAACCAATTTGCTTTTTTCAAAGGTACCTAGCTGAACATGCTGGTTTAAAGGAGCATTTAAAAAGAGTTGAATAATATCTTTCCATTTATCTAATGCATAAGATTTTTGGCACAAGGAAATTAGCTCATTTGAAAAACAGTTGGTAATATGTTTCATCGATTTTTCATGGATTACAATTGGTTAAATCATACCGAAGCACTGTAAAAAATACAAGCCGGCTTAACTAAATCAATTCATTTTATTGCAAAATAAACGCATTAAGAGTAAAATATTATCATTTTTTAATGAAATGGATGATATTAACCGATGAGCCATGATGAATAATACAGCTGAACGTGATAAATATCCGGGAATTAACCAATTTTTAAACGCCGTCAATCTTCATCAACGAATGGAATCCTATCGACAAATCCCGCCATGGGAAATGGAAAACCTTTGGAGTCTTGTCGCTCTCCATGGAACACTGGAACACTTGGAATATATTTATCATAAAAAACTTGCAAACACGACTTTTTATGAATCGATGATTAATTTTTGGTATGCATCCGATTTGAATAGTTGGGAGGATAACATTGGATATGTATTTGCTTCAAATGATATCGAAAAAATTAAATTTATTGTTTCTAAAGGTGCCTGCAAATCAATAACATCTGATGGAAATGATACATCAATGGTTAAAGGCCATCTTGAAATAATTCTTAAATCATCTAATAGCAATATAACAATTTGTTTTTTCAGAGAATGGATTCAAGTTGCTTCCGAAATCGATAAAACAATATTCCATGAAACTATTAAAGAGTTTATTACAAATAATGCCCCTCAAATTTCTGAGAATTTAAGTGGCATTTTTAAAATTCCACTCGTCATAGAGAATTTTCTAACCTTGGAACGGTTTAAGGATTATTTGATTATCTCGATTAAAAATAATTTAATCGAATCTTTCACAGTTATTTATAATGTGTTGCCAAACATTATCATAAAGGCCAGTACCACAAACAATTATATATTTAATTTGATTTTGCTGTATGCAGATAACATTACATTTTGTAATCAAGCCTTAGCAATGATGAGTCATCAAGATAATGAGTCGCAAAATGGAAGTATCAACCCATTATTGAAGGGAATGCTGCTGGTCAAATCAAAAGAAAATCAAACGATAATCATGGATTTTTTGAATAAATATCATGGTGAGTTAACAATGGGAACAATGCCTTGGTATCATCCAAGAAAAAAGATGCTTGAGTTAATAAGTTCTCCAATTTTAAGACAATGCTTTTTCACTCAAGAGATTCAGACGGGTCCAAAAATTCCTGCATTTATTTACGGTCAAGACAGTCTTGATATTGAAGTCATTAAGGATATTATTAAAAATGAATCGATAGAGAATATTGGTAAACTGTTGAGTGTGCTAAATTTGTTAACCCCGAAATTGCAGTTCGTTGATGTTTTAGTAACACACTGGTCTAACAATGAAGATTTTAAACAAAAATTGGAATTTGGAATTCAATCATTATTCTTAGCTCATCTACGCGTGATTGAGGACGCTTTACAGAATATTCTCCTAAGAAATATGAGAGAGTACAGAAATGAACGACAAAAAATCAATCTCGAGATTCAAGATTTATTGCAGGAAATATATAAAACAACACAGTCAAAAAGCATTTTGACTGACGTATTTTGGGTTCTTTATGAGCATGGTACAGATGCTGATATCGAATTGTTTCTTCGTAAGGATAACAATCTTTTGTTTTTCTATGAGTTGGTTAAAGATAAGCAATTTTTAACTACTTTACGTGATTGTCATAATCGACAAAGACTTGTTGACTCTGGTATGTATGTAGAGAAACTTAAGCGATTAGATTTCCCTTTTCAAGTCATGGATAATTTTAGAGAAGAGATAAAAGAGGGCTATTATGATAAAAAATATAAAGAAATTTCAAAATATATTGAAGAGTATTCTAAGATAAATCACCATGAAATTTGGTCATCTGGAGACTTGGATTTTATGACTCAGATGAGTAAGAAAAAACAAAGAGGTACGCCGTTAACTGCCGATGAACAAACAAACTTTGATCGTTTAAAAGAATTAAAGGCGAAGCCCTACTTAAAGTATGTTGATAAAGGTGTGACCTTTTCATTAGCTAAGGGCTTGAGCACGAGTGGAAATAATCCAACAAAACAAATGATTCTTGATACCCTTGTATATTATTTAATAAAACAAGAACAAATAATTCAGAACCTTTCGAATCGTTTTTGGGTATCTTCATCAGTTAACCGTCAAGAGTTTGTGCATAATTTGTTAAGTTGTCCACCAATTGCGGCAGTCTTAAAGTTTTCATTTGAAACAAATCAAAATAAGCTTTTATCTACCTTAGAAAGATCGCCAAATATGCAAGGATATATAGGTGCATTTCTTGATAATCGTGAATTTTATGAGAAGGGGATGTTGAATAATTTTGATTTCAAAACTCCTTACGCGGAAAACAACACAGACTCACACGCAAGCCTAGATCCGAAGCAAGTCGAGATGATGAATCGTCTTAAAAAACGTTATGTTTTCCCAAAGGGCTTTGACGGTTTTGTCAAAAGAAAAGAATTAAAGGACATTCTGATAGAACGCTATCACAAGAATCCTTTAATTGTTGGCGGTAAAATCATGCCTTTAGAGTATAGTTACTCATTAACTCATGATGAAATAACGGCTTGTTATAAACATAATTTACATACGGCAATTCGATATTTATCGGTACCCAATACATGGCTAACAACGCAATATGGCTTTATGGATTCGTATCGAAAGTGTGCAATACTTGAAGAGACTCAAATTGAAGCGCTTTGGATTTTTTGGATAGCTGCAAGCGATACATCAGAAGAAATGAGTCCTAGAGAAATCATTAGGGTTGGTAATAGGGATGTTCAACTTACAGTTGATGATCGTATTCAAACTTATATTGACGCCATTGCCCAGCCTGCTCGGGCGCATAATTTTAAGACAAAATTAGCTTTAGGATTGGCTAAGAGAGGTGACCGTGATGCAACGCATGAGGTCGATGATTTACAAAAGGATAATCCATCGTGTCCAGATGGGGCAACGAAACGCATATATTCAAGTTTGTTAGATCACCCTCTAGCAGTGGATATAAATTTTGTTTATGCCAGGGATATGATACGGGAATTAAAAGGGATGATGTTTAATCACATTTATCAACAAATAAATTTACAAAATTACCAAGAGATATTTGATGCTCTTCAAAGCCAAGATAAGTCTTATTTGGATTTTTTAAGACAATTTAATTTGCCAAGAGCTGAGGTAGAAACATTTAAAAATAACCTAAAGATAAAAATGGAGCGAAAGTTTTTGCCGTGGATATATAACCACTTAATTGACCACTGTTATACACAAAATAGTTGTTGTCATGTGTTAACATGTGAATCGGAAATAGCTAATTTGGCAAATAATAAAGTCGTATTAATACAAAAAATTATCGACGAACAGGTTAATGTGCACCTTACACCTAGATTGAAACAATTATGGCAAGAAAAATTAAATAATAAAACTGAAGATAATCATATTTCTGTTCATTATAGAGAAAAATTACGAAAGATGAATTTCTGTGAGCAGTTGGAGTTATTTGTCGAGTCTTGCAATGACAATCAAAATCATCAGGAAGACTTTAATCGTAGTTTTAATAACTGTACAATCCCCGACGGTTTTTTTACTGAGCTAATAGCGTATGTTGGAAAATATTCTAAATATGATGATGTTAAATCCTTATTGATGGCATATTTCCCGAAAGATGTCTACCTTCCATTTGATGCTGTTGAGAGCTCAAGATTAGAACTTATCATTGAGTTAGAAGTGATGTTACATAAGCTCGATGGATTTGCGGAAGAAACAGGATTGCAAGACAGTTTATCTCAAATCCAGGAAAGCATTGTTAAAAAACTGATTCCATTAAATCCAAACCCTAATCTTGTGCAGGAATTTGATGCATCTGATACCAAGAGGGCAAACGTATGTTAATTTAAACATTTTATGAGGTTTGTCCGTACATCATCATTCAGAGCAACCATATGTCTTTTGCGTTTAACGCTGGCATCAATGGAAGTATTACAATGCAGTTGTTAATAGCCAAACTATTTAGTAAATCTGGAATAGCTGTTCTCTCATTGCTTTTTCCAGCCGTTTTTTCTTGTCCTAGTACAACGCCATTAGCCGTACTCAAAGCACTGATCATATGGATTGCTGATTTTTCATCGGCTGCATTAAAACTACGGCGCAAAGTTTTTCCATCAATGGCAATAACATCACCATTCGTTGGTTTTGTCAAAGCTTGAATCCAACTTGTAAAACAATTGGCAAATTATTTGGTATTCAGTTTTCTCATAACTCGGAATATTGTATCATCAACTGGTATACCATTATCATATGGTAGAAACTGCCTTAGCTACTCAAGCTTAAGTAGACTGAAATCTCTGATGGATTTCCAACCTTCACATCCAGAGATTATCGGACTAATAATCAAAAAAATAATCTCAATTAATGGTTAGCGCTTTGTTCTATCAAATCTAGGATCTTTGAGTGTTTTGAAGTTTGATAATAAGTCTGCTTGCATGATGTTCCTTTGTAAAAAGGAAACATTTGATCATTTTTATCTACCTTTGTCGATCCCAGAAGTGCGAAAATTATTAGAATTTGTCGTTAGCTATGATTTAGACGATCTTGCCCTGGTATCAAGTTTAATTTGTAAAATATCGCGCAAAATGTTATTATATGAACACAATTTTGGTGATTATTTAATCATATTGCATGGTGTTTGTTATAATGTTTGATAAAAATGAACTTCTTGATAATCCAGGAATCAACCAGTTTATACAGTCACACACCCTTCGTGAACGGATGAAAGCTTATCGACAAATCCCGCTTTGGGAAATGGACAATCTTTGGCGGTTTGTTGCTCGCCATGGTAAATTAGAACACTTAGAGTACATTTATCAGAAAAAACTTGCAAACACGACTCTTTACGAATCTATGATTAATTTTTGGTATGGATCTGATGTAAATGGTTGGGAGTATATCGTTAAAGATGTCATCGCTGCAGAAGATATTGATAAATTAAGATTTATTATTTCGAAAGAGGCATTTAAAGCGATTGATGTAAATGGAGGTTTTTTTGATGATGTATTGGATTATTTCCAAGGAAAGAATTTAAGCTTTATAAAAGCATGGATGACTGTGGAGTCAAAAGAGGCAAAGGATGCTCTTCATCAAATCTTCTTAGTGTTAATTCAAAATGCCCTCAATACGGAACTATTGAGTGCAACAGTTTACTCAAATTATGGTTATTTCATATCCCCAGAGCGCTTTAATGATTATGTCAATCGCATAATAGACCAAGGTTTAATTGAGCCATTCAAAAAATTATACGAGTATATTCCTATTGATTGTAATGCAATTGAAAAAAGAAATAATAATGAGTTATTTAAAAATATTTTAAAGCATTCTAATTGTCCAAATTTTTGTAAAAATGCTTTAGAACACATGACCACGCATACTAGCATCCAAAGAAATGGAAAAATTCATCCTATATTGCGCGAATATAATCGCCCTGAATTATCTAAAAATCATGATGCATTTAAATTATTTATTGCTCAGTTTGAACGTGAATTATCGAGCATGAATATCATTACTGATGAAATGAAGCTTGAGTTGTATAAGAAGCGTATCTTTAGTGTTTTAGATGAAAAAGATCAGGCAAGCGCTTTTGTGCATTTTATTAAGCATGAATCCGAGGAAGGTTTAAAGACCTTTTTAAGTGAAGATAATAACCTCGATTTTTATTACAAATGTTTAGAGGAAATCGAGTTTCGGAAGGCTTTAAAAAACCAACTGGATGATTTAAAATTACAATCTTTAGATTTGCCATATGATGAATGTATTGAGCATTTAAATCCTTTTAAACAAAATGCCTACTATTTGAGAAAATCGCAGGAAATTCTAAAATATATTGATGTTCATTCTGAAATCAAACGACTAGGAGATGATTGGTCTAAAAATGAATCAGCTTTTATGAAGCAGATGAGTACCAAAAAAAGTCAAAATATTCCCTTAACACTTGAGGAACAAAAGAAGTTTGTTCGTTTAAGAGAATTAAAAGCGAAGCCCTACTTAAAGTACGTTGAGAAAGGTGTTACCTTTTCATTAGCTATGGGCCTAAGCTCATCTAAGAAATTAAATGCTTCAAAGCAGATGGTGATTGATACTCTCAATTTTTGTTTAAAAAAACAAAAGTCGCCTAACCCTTTGGGTATTTTTGGAGTAAAAGAATATTGTCCTCGTTTCACACATACAGCATTTGTTCAAAAATTAATAAGTTGCGGACCCATTTGTGAATTATTACCCCTTTCTTTTGCAAAAGATCGGAATCAACTATTAGAGACTCTGTATAATTCTCCAGGATTGCAGTATTGTTTGTCAGCACTCTTGGATATTCCCTCGTTTTATGGAAAGGGTATGACATTGGATTTTTATGTAAATCTCTCACCTGATATCTTGGACGAAGAAGAAGCCAAAAAAATTCGAGGATTTGAGGGAGCTATGCTTGGATTAACCCCCGACCAAGAAAAGATTTTGCAACGTTTGCAAAGACATTATAAATTGCCGGTGTCATTTGACCCTGTTCAAAAAAGACAAGAATTAAAAGAAATTTTTGTAAAACGTTATCAATCTAAGCCTTTGGTTGTTCGTGGTCGAGAAATGCCTTTAGATTATGCTCCAAGGTTATATCTATCTCAAGCAGAAAAGGAAGCATGTTATAAAGATCCACTGCATTCAGTTATTCGTTATTTATCTGTACCTAACACTTGGCTTTCTCCAGATTTATTACATCCTGAAATTCCCGAATTGGCGACTGTGGATGTGAAAAACAAATGTGCCATCCTTGAACAAGATCACATTCGTTTGCTTTGGCTGTTTTGGCTAGCTGCGAGTGATACATCTGAAGAAATGCGTCCTATGGAAGTCATTCGAGAAGGTGAACGCATGGTTCCTGTGACGGTGGAACAACGGATTCAAGCCTATATCGAAGGAATTGCATGCGCGGCCCGAACGCATAATCGGGATAAAACCGAACGACAATTAGGTCGAGGTAATTCAAATAAATTGGTAGATGATATGGATTTCGATAAACCGACATGTCCACATGGTGCAAAACAACAAATTTTTTTAAGTTTAATGGATCATCCTTTGAGGACTATCAATATAATTGGGCCACAAGTGATGATAGAGGATTTAAGACGCAATCGGATGCTGCGACATATCAAAGCACAAATTAGAATAGATAATTACCAAGACTTTTTTAAGATGCTTGAGAATCCGACCCTAGAAAACCAAAATGCTTTGAAAAATTTTAATTTACCACATCGTGAAATTGTTGCATTTAAGGCAAAAATTGGCGAAGTTTTTAGGAACGGACTACCTTGGATTTATGGAAAATTAATTGATCACTTTTGTGAAAAAAATCAGAATTGTCATGCGCTCACATGTTTAGATGAACTGAATGAGCTTGCAGATAATCCGGAGAAATTGATAAACCATCTGGTTTATCAAATCCTTGATGAACATCTGCGTCGTGAATGGAAGGATTTACTTGAAGATAAATCATTTGGTGTGGAATACTTAGAGCCATTAGACAATATGCTTTTTGCAGAAGAACTCGAATCGTTTGTTTCAACGATTAAACCTAGATCTAATTATGAGGGAAAATTTAAAGAAAAATTTCCGCAGCATAAATTTCCAGAATTATTTTTTATTGCTTTAGATCAATATTTACATCAAAACTCGGTTTATTTAGATGTACAAGACCTGTTAGAGCAAAATCTCCCAGGCTACACGCCGTATAACCAGCAAGAATTTTTAGCACAGGAAAAGCCCATTACTTTAAGAATCCTAGCGGATAAGTTAGCAAGCTTTATTGAAAAACAAGTTGGAAAAGCTGATGAAATGGTTTTGGAAAATATTGCTGAGCTCATAGGGCACATCGAAGATAAACTCCAGGCCTTCGCTCCAACGCCTAAAAGTAGATGCCGATATTAATATACCAGTATCCGCAATCATGAAGTCTCAAAGTAGGGGATTTAATCCCCTACCGTTTTAAGGACGAGGTCGCATAAAACCTGCAATCTCATCAATATCTAATGATGTTTTTTTTTCAATCATTTCCCTTAATTTGATTTGTTCATTGTTACTTATTCTTTCGAGATATTCTTTTCTTTCTTCATCCGTGCAAAGTGCTAAATCCTTAATTTTAAATAACCTTTGGTCAAGGGCATTCATGTATTTTACTGTGTGTTTATTTAAAAACAAATCATCTAAAGTTTGTTTGAGTTGCTTTTCTTTAATCTCTGTAAAATCGGTCACGTCAATGTGATGCTTTAGTCCAGCTTCCATAAAAAAAGGGTTGCCAATAAAAGAATTAAAAATTTGTTCATGTTCACCATAAGCGTGGTACCAAAAGCTTCTTTTTAAGAAAATGTTTCTAAACATCAATAATCCCCATTAATACAATGGGTTATAAGATAAAGGATAAAAAATATTTTGTCGACGTTTTTTTGTTAATGTCAAATTTTTTAAACTATTGTTCTTAAAATGATCTATAATATGTCATATACGATTTAACAATGGATGTTCAATGATGATAACCGTAAATATGGAACCCCTTTTGGCTTTTGATCAAGAGGGAATTCCCTATGCCTGGTATCTTGTGATTAACCACACGCATCCCCCGCACTTTTACAGAATGATGTACCATGGAAAACCTGTTTGGTCAGCGTTTGAATATCATGAACCCATTGACGCGTTTTATCTTAACGATAATATTCCGGTATGTATTATACTCAAAAAAAACCAATTGATTTGCCAGGTACGTCATTCGGAAGGGCTAAGCTTGGCATTATGTGAATATTACCTCGCAAAAAAACCCCTTTCGTTTCCTACCAATGAATTGTGTAAAATGGAAAATGTCACAGGAATAGCTGAATATATTCGTTCTGGAGGCGATTTTTCCGGAATATGGTCCGATTTAGATCCTAAAACACAATATCAAGTTATCGAGCATTTAAATGCATTGGAGATGCTTCGTTTAGGAGATATTAGTGATTTTCCGCAAATCTGGCAGTGCTCTAGACAATCCGATTTGAAGACGGCATTTTTAGGTTTGATAGATTTTAATATCTGTCCTGAAGAAATCTCATTGCTTTTACAAAACTATCCTGAACGCTTGCTACATTTGTATTTGTTATTTAACCACAATATATTCGCGCCCGTTGATGAGCAAGCTCGTCAATCTTGCCTACAAAAATTAGAGGAAGCTATTTATTTGCGCGACGGCCCAGAAATGGGCGAACGGTTTATTGAAGTGGTTAAATCGTGTATTGAGATCACTGCTTCCGTGAATGATAAGATGAAAGCCTATCGTCAATTGATGGCGTTTGTTAAACAGGAATTCCAGGAAGTCGAAAAAGACGTCATCATTGAAATGCTTACCGATCATGTCCTTTTTATGGCAATTAACTATCAATTACCTAAATCTTTCTTAGCGGGATTGCAACATCAAATTAACAAGGATTCATCTTTGCCTTTTTTAAAGCTAAGTATCAGTCCTGATTTAAAAAAATGTCAAAAACTTTTTCACTTGTTTATGAATCAAGAATTTACACCGTTGAAAGCCAGGGCCTTGAAAGAACGGCTTGAAGCTCATGTCAATTTAATATTAAGTCGTTATCGTTATCCAAGCACATAAGATGTCTAGTGCCGACAGATAAGTTTGTGATAGGATTAAAAATTAGGCTTCTTATTGTACGGATAGTGGAGCATGAGTCTTCTGATTCAAAGGCTTACTTTGTCATTTGCCCAACCCACGGGATGGTTGAATATTATCCAGGATTTAAGCCTATCTTTGTTACCGGGTCGCACGGTCGGATTGGTCGGGGAATCGGGATGCGGCAAGTCGCTAACGGCCCTCAGTATTTTAAGATTATTGCCACCACATGCCGGATATGGCTTAGACGCTGAAATTCTTTTAGATGATGTTGATATTTTAAATGTTGAATCACATCGAATGCGTGATATTCGAGGTAAAAGAATATCAATGGTATTTCAAGAACCGATGGTGGCTTTGAATCCTGTACGCAGCATGTATCATCAAATTTCTGATGTATTGTTGGCACATCAGACGATTTCTAAAGCGCAATTAAAAGAACGCATTTTAACACTCATGCAAGATGTTGAATTGCCCAATGCATGGGATAAATTGCAACACTACCCTCATCAGTGGTCGGGAGGAGAAAAACAACGTTTTTTAATTGCCATGGCTTTGGCCAATCGCCCCCAAGTTCTATTGGCCGATGAACCAACTACCGCTTTAGATATTGTGATTCAAAAACAATTGTTGATGCTTTTAAAAAAATTACAAAAACAGTATGGTTTAGCGCTATTATTGATAAGCCATAATTTTAATGTGGTGCGTGTTATGGCCGATCAGGTGGTCGTGATGTATGCAGGACAAATGATTGAAAATGCTCCCGCGCAAGATTTTTGGCGACATCCTCGGCATCCTTATGTGCATCAATTGATTGATTGTCTGCCTAGTTTTGAAAAAAGGCGAGATGTGTTAACAGTTATTCCAGGTAATGTGCCTAATTTTTTTGAATTGCCCAGTGGATGTCGATTTCATCCACGTTGTGCATATGCCACAGAAAAATGTCAAACCCTAGAACCGCAATATCAAAATATTTCAGAAAACCATTGGGTGCGTTGTCATTTATATCCGCGCACAACGCCAATAGAGCATCAACATCATATCCATCAGCCTTTGCCCATACACAAAGGTGAACACGATGTAATTTTAGATGTGAAGAATTTATGGGTTGCCGAACAACATGTTGATATTTTGCAGGATGTGAGTTTTAAAGTTTATTCTGGGCGCAGCATGGCTATTGTTGGCGAGTCGGGATGTGGTAAAACAACTTTGGCAAATACATTAATGGGGTTGCATCCGTATGAGAAAGGAGATATTCGATTTGCGGATTATTTATTGCGAAAAGATATTCAATTGATATTCCAAGATCCGGCAAGTGCGATGAATCCACGTTGGAGCATTGCACAAATTTTAAAAGAAGGGTTACAAGACTATTATGCCACTGAAAAAATTAAGTGGATATTAGAAGCAGTACAAATGCCCAAAAGTTGTTTGGAATATTATCCTCATGAATTGTCTGGTGGACAAAAGCAGCGAATTGCAATTGCTAGGGCACTACTTGGCAATCCCAAGGTTTTGATATGCGATGAGCCGACGAGTGCACTCGATATTTCGGTTCAAGCGCAGATCCTAAATTTACTAAAAAAAATTCAACATGATTTCGGATTAACCTTAATCATCATTACTCACGATTTGGGTGTTGTGGGGTATTTGGCCGATGAGATCTTGATTTTAAAACAAGGATGTGTCATAGAGAAAGGAGCCATGGAAAAAATATGGTTACAACCTGAACATGAGTACACAAAATATTTATTATCGGTGAATCAGTTTTTTGAAGAAGAATTATAAAAATAACCAGGAGAAAGAAACATGGATTTAAATTTTATTAAAAACTGTAATTTAGATAAATCTGAGCGTATGAATCGCATTGTGATTGGAATCATTTTATTCTTAGCTGCTTTGATTGGATTCGGTAAAGTATTTTTCATGTTAGTCGGTGTTGTGATGGTGGTTCAAGGTGTGATTGGTTGGTGTGGCATCCCGATTATTCTTGAAAAATTAAATTTGAATAAATTGTTATGATGAAAAGACCCCGAAAGGGGTCTTAAATTTTATGGTTGTGAATGGTGAGCTGTTGTGATTGATAAAATTTATAGTGTTCACGTTTGATTTGTTTATCTTCTTCATGTGGTGAAACCACTTCACAAATGCGTTTGAATTGTTGATAAAATTCAGGGACTTCATGCGCTAAGTTCACACAAATATCCCGGCTTTTACATGTGTTTTGAAACCCAATTTGAACAGGTGGTGGTGGTTCAGGTCCTTCACCTTGGAGATGATGTGGAATAAAACTAGTAGAATTAAATTCCCATAACAATTCATCAAATGCGATTGCATCCTGTTCGTTCGCACAATGAACATAAATTTGATGCCCGAGTTCATATGCTTTTTCGATAAGGCGACACATGAAACGCCAATCGGCTTTGGGCGTTTCATCTTGTAGGATATAAAAATCAATTTTTTGCATGATAATTTTTTATCCATTCAATCAGTAGGGCTACGGGACGTCCTGTGGCTTGACGACTTTTACCTGAAATCCATGCACTGCCAGCGATGTCTAAATGAGCCCAAGGTGTTTGTTGAGCGAAAGCATGTAAAAAATGCGCAGCGATGATACTGCCGGCTTCACGAGAGCCATGTGAGTTCACCATGTCTGCTACAGGGCTTGCCAGCTGCTCGACAAACTCGCAATCCATCGGTAAACGCCAGAGTTTATCTAATGTTTTTTCACTGGCTTTAAGGAGCGAGTTCGCTAAATCATCATGCGGAGACATCAACCCTGTATAAACATGTCCTAAAGCAATGATAATTGCGCCAGTTAATGTTGCAATATCCACGATGGCTTTAGGATCATATTTCATGCCGTAGCTTAGAGCATCGGCAAGCACTAAACGTCCTTCAGCATCGGTATTGGTAATTTCAATGGTTTTTCCTAAATGGCTTTTAATCACATCCCCAGGACGAACAGCAGTGCCACTGGGCATATTCTCCGCGCATGCCATTAAACCAATAACATTGATGGGGAGTTCTAAAAGGGCAAGCGCTTTCATGACACCCATCACGCTTGCGGCACCAGACATGTCAAATTTCATTTCAAACATGCCCTCTGCAGGTTTTAAAGAAATACCACCTGAGTCAAAAGTAATTCCTTTACCAATCAGCATAAGGGGTTTTTGATTTTTAGGTCCATTTAAATAATGCAACTCAATTAAACGAGGTGGATTTGCACTGCCTTGCCCAACACATAATAAGGTGTTCATGCCCATTTTTTTTAAATCTTTTTCATCATGCACCGTGCATTTAAGATTTTTATGTGTTTTGGCTAGTGTTTTGGCAACATTTTCTAAATCAAGCGGGGTACAATCATTGGCAGGAGTGTTGGCGAGATTTTGGCAAAGCTCAATACCTTTTGCAATCGCCATGGTATCTGTAATGGTGTTTTTCGAGGCATTTTTGAGAATATGGTAAACACTATTTAAAGCATATTTAGTATCATTCGGTTTATAGTTTAAAAACTGATAATAAATGGACTCTAAAGTCAAAATGGTTAAGTGAAGCTTTTCATCGTCAGATAGGTTTTGCACAGGAGGTAAGTACAAGCCCAAAGATGTCCATGAACGGTCTTTAAATTGTCCTAGAATCTTTTTGAGAGATTGTTTCATGGATTGTGCATTATATTCATGTGCTTGACCACAATGAAAAATAATCACATGTCGTTGATGACTATCGGTTTGCCAAATCCAATCGCCATTTTTTTTCAGTTCTTTAGCTTGATGTTTGTAAAAATCTTGCCATTCAGGGCAGGTTTTCAACACTTCAGGAAGTGGCGCCTCAGGTCCTAAAATACCAACCATTAAGCAGTCCAAGGACGCGGGTAGATTGTTTTCACAGATGAAGTGTTGCATAATGAATCCTAAATCATGATTTAAAAAAATATTTTAAAGGGTGCCTCCTTGGATTGCCATATATTTTTGATTGAAATGTTTAAATTGTTTAATTTACGAGTCCAAGCAACGTGTTAGTTTTTCGATATTTAGCTAAAGAAGTGCTTACAACTTTACTTGCGCTTACCATTATTTTGATGTTTATTTTGGTGAGTAATCAGCTTGTTGGTTATTTGAATCGTGCCGCAAACGGCAGAATTTCAGGTTTATTGGTATTGCAGCTGATGAGCTTGGAAATGCCTAATCTGTTATCTTTGCTGTTACCCATGGGCTTTTACATCTCCATTATTCTTTCATTTGGGCGTTTATATTCTGAAAATGAAATGATGGTCTTGCACGCTTGTGGTTTAAGCTCAAGACGTTTATTGGGTTATACGATTATTTTATCTTCAGGTGTGGCGGTTATTGTTGCCGGTATGGTTTTGATGAATCCGGGTATTGCAGAAAAAAGAGCGCGTTTATTGCAAACTTCAGGATTGAAAGCATTTATTCAGATGATTTCTCCGCAGCATTTTCATGTGTTGCCCAAACATCAAGTGTTATATATTGATGAAATCAATCGCCAACACACCCAAGCTCAAGGTTTGTTTGTCGCGCAATTAAATGACGATGCCAATCATCAGTGGCGTTGGCAGGTCATTGCTGCTAAGCATCTCAGAGTTGAGAAAGATGAATTGGTCATGAATCAAGGACGTATTTATCGTATGTCCCCAGGTGTATTAAATGCCCAATTCGGGACTTTTGAGCATGCAAAATTACGACTGCCTGAGCCTACTTTTAACCAAGAAAATGATTTAAGAACCGTCTCGCTAAAAACACTCTGGCAGCATCGAGAAGATAATTTGGCCATGAATGCGGAATTGCAATGGCGAGCGTCGATTGTGCTTATGGCGATTACTTTATCTTTTGTCGCAGTTCCATTGAGTCGTGTTCATCCACGTTCTGGGAAATTTTCGAAAATTTTACCTGCCATTTTGATTTTTTTAGTTTATACCAATATCTTGTTTGTCTGGCGTGAACGCATCGTATGGAATGGATGGTCGAGCCATGGCAGCATGATGATGGTGCATGTTTTTGTGGTCGTACTGGGCCTCTTGTTGGCGTATCGCCAAAAAAGGCGGTTGACATGAAAAAAATTGAAAAATATTTGATGCTAACGGTGTTGCAAAGTATTTTATTGATATTCGCATTGCTCATGGTATTGCAAGTCTTTATTTTGTTCGTGAATCAGATGTCTGATCTTGGTAAAGGGCATTATAACCTTTGGATGGCCTTTCAATTTGTGTGTTGTCGGTTGCCTTATGAGATGTTCATGTGCTTTCCAGTCATTTGTTTAATGGGTTGTTTGATTGGTTTGAGTATGCTAGCCAATCACAGCGAATTGGTTATCTTAAGAGCCAGTGGTTTATCGATTTTAAATATTTTGCGAATTGTTGCGGCGGCCGGGATTGGTTTAATTTGTTTAGCCATGTTGTTGGCTGAGTATTCGGTCCCAAAGCTCATGTTTAAGGCCAATAATTTAAAACTAGAAGCTTTAAATCAAGGACATTTGCTACGGCAGGCACAATCGTTATGGTTTCGAAATCAGGACAACTTTTGGTATATCGGACGTGTACAAGATCCGACGCATTTACAAGAAGTGACATTGTTTCGGAAAAATGCAGAAGGGGCCTTGAGCTCGATGGAGTATTTTCAAGATATCAATCGTGAAAATCAACATTGGCAAGCAACTCATGTTGAAAAAACGATTTTTCACCAACAGCGCGTTGAAAAGCAAGTTCTAGAGTCAGAAAATGATTTAGAATTTCCTTTAAGTCCCAGTTTTTTTCGGCATATTGAGCAACAGCCTGATGAAATGAGTATGATGAGTTTATGGCAACGTATCCATCAATTGAATAAACAACATAATGTTGCAAAAGAAGAGCTGATTTTTTGGCAACGATTATTGCAGCCTTTAAATACATTACTCATGATGTTATTGGCCATTCCTTGTGTGTTTGGGCCTTTACGTTCATCGACCATGGGGGCAAAATTAATGACAGGAATTGCCTTAGGATTTGGATTTTATATTTTAAATCAAATGTTTGGGTTTGTGAGTCAAGTTTATCAAATCCCACCTTTGATTGGTGCAACGACTCCGCTCCTGGTCTTCACTGTATTTGGATTGATGCTACTAAAGCGAAGTCGTTAATAACTTATTGATCATCGGTTTCAATTGATTGCAAGACCCCTTTTACAAACGTTAATGTGTAAGCCGGATGGTACTGATCAACCTTATAAGTCCATTGTTGAGGTTGTTCATTTTTGGGCACAGGGACGGGCATATAGCTTTGTTCTTCTAAGTCGGCGGAACCACAATAATTGAGGACATTGTTAGCGCTATCACCTACAGATAGTGTTGCATCGGGTGCTGGACTGGATGCTCCTGTACCGTAACTGGTGCTCCCAATTTGTGAGCATGCATCTGTGGTTTTCACTTCTGCGCCATTTAGCATCAGACTTTTAATTTTACCATCGACCACCAGCACTGCCAGTCGATTGGTTTGACCGCCACTGGGTTGGCTAAATAAGCTATAAACATTATCCAGCTTCCAGAAATACAGTGGTCCGCGATTCAAATTATTGTAATTAATACGTGTTACAGGCACATTTTTTGTGATTTGTTGGTCAGGATCACTTTGTGCTTGGGGCTTACCACAAGCTTGTAAAACATCGTCGATGGTCATACCAGTTCTGACATTGGTATTTGACTGTGGACAAAAAAATCCATCGATGGATTTGGCATAAATGTTATTGGATAAGCAAGTTGCAATAACAACTGAAAGAGTTTTTCTTATCATGATAATGATTCTCAAAAATGAATTGATATCATCTTATCATGCAGAATTTTAAAGAAAGCGTCTAGCGTTCAGCGCAAAGATTTTCTTAGCAGTTGGGCAAGGAGGAGCGCAAATCAATGAGTAATGATTGCACAATGATAATATTTTTATGTTGCATGTTCCACATGCAGCCAATAACCTGTTTCAAAAGATGGAATATCCCAGCAGTTCAAGTTATGAAAACCTTTCCCTCCAATATGGGTATTATCTTATTTAAAGAAATAAACATTGGTAAGTCTTTTTTGAGTGAAACCCAATGATTGATATACATTCTTATATACTTTTATTGATAGATTCATTGATAATAAATCCATCTCCCATTTTGGGAGCCATATTACTCTTCTAAAATATCTTAATATATTGTTTTTTTATATAAAATAAGATGTTTTTTCAAATATGAGAAAAGATGGAAAATTAAAAATGCCCGGAAGGAAACGGAATAGCTAAAAACATCTTAGTATGAAGAAAAGTAGATGTTTTTAATGTTGATCAAAATTAACGCATCTATTTTTGATTTAAAAATATACATCTCAAGCATTGTCAAAAAAAATATCAGACATTTTCGGAATTTTTAAAAAGGGTGGGGCAGGGCAAGAATTTTTGTTAAAATGAAATTTCCACTTTTTTAAGATGGTTTTTTCATGACACAAGAACATCAGTTTTTTTGTTTGAATATGCTGCCCATTTTTTTGGAAATGATTGAGGCAAAATTAGAGATTGCAGAAAAACAATTGTCATCATTAACAGATGTTAAAAAATTATTAGATAATCATAAAATGTGATTTTAAAAACTGCACAAAACTATCTCTTAGAAGTTGATCGATTTTTTGAGCAATGCCATAAATGGTATCAAGATGCTCCATCTGTTGAGGAAATTAGTTTAATTGGTCAAGCCGAGAAAGCGATAGCCTCACTACAAAAAGCAAATCAACAAATTATTTCTGATTTGTCATAAAAATAACAAAGGATTTTCATGAATATGGTCTCGGGTTTGGAAGATGTACAAAATAAAATTATCAATATTAGATCCCAACAAGTGATTTTGGATGCTGATGTGGCGGAGTTATACGGCGTAGAGACCCGGGATATAAATAAAGCTGTAAAAAATAATCCAGAAAAGTTTCCTCAAAATTACATTATAGTTCTGAGTAAAAAAGAAAAAGACGAACTGGTGGAAAATTTCCACCGGTTCAATTCGCTGAAACATTCTACAGCTTTGCCTAAAGCATTCACTGAACAAGGGCTTTATATGTTAGCGACAATTTTAAAAAGCTCGAGAGCAACTGAAACAACCATCAATATTATTGATACCTTTACAAAGGTTAGAGAAATTTCAAGAACAATTAAAGCCATTCCCAACACCCCTCAGAGCTCACCGAAATATCAAGAATTGATGCAAAAAACAGGAGAGTTGATTTCTGATTTAGTCGTGCCTGAGGACTTAGAGACTTCAGAGTCTGAGGCAACAGTTGAAGTCAATCTTGCTCTTGTTAAATTTAAATATACGGTTAAAAAGAAAAAATAGAGTTTTTAATTTATTCTCAAATGAAGAGGAATGGTGATGTTAATTATATTTGGTGGATTACCAGGGACTGGTAAAACGACTATCTCAAAAGAAGTTGCCAAGTTTTTAAGGGCTGTTTATTTAAGAGTAGACACTATTGAACAAACTTTGAAAAATTCAAATTCATTAGTAATTGGCTCAGAGGGGTATTGCGTAAGCTATGCTATTGCAAAAGAAAACTTAGAATTAGGTTTGGATGTCGTTGCTGACTCGGTAAACTCAATTGTCATTACCCGCGATGATTGGCGAAAAGTTGCAATAGAATCAAACAAACGTTTTATTGAAATTGAATTAATTTGTTCAGATAAAAAGGAACATCAATATAGAGTAGAAGAAAGAGTGGCAGATATAAATGGCCACAAACTTCCTAGCTGGAATGATGTTATAAATAGAGAGTATGAGCCTTGGAATTCAAGATCGATGGTTGTTGATACCTCAATATTAAGTGCGAATGAAGCTGCTCAAAAAATTATTGATTATATTAAGTTAAAATCATAGTGCAAAAGGAGCTTAAATTTTTTTACAGTGAGCAAAAGAATGAAGAGAGTGTTTTTTTAGAATCTGTGGTGATTTTTTTCAAAAAGCAAATCAGCAAATTACTTCGAATTTGATATAAACACTTGAAATATATACACATAGTGTGTATATTTAAATAATGAAAAGCTCAGAAATAATAAAAATAATTATTAAAGATGGTTGGGTTCAATGTCACCAGAAGGGGAGCCATTGTCAATTTAAACATCCTTTAAAAAAGGGACGAGTAACTATTCCTCATCCTAAAAAAGATTTACCGATTAAGACAGTCATGAGTATATTTAAGCAAGCACAAATTGAGTGGGGGGATAGAAAGTGAGATATCCTGTAGTTATACACAAAGATGATTCAAGTGATTTTGGTGTTACCATTCCTGATATTCCAGGATGTTTCTCCGCAGGAGATACATATGATGATGCTTTAAACAATGCTAGAGAAGCAATTGAGTGTCATTTAGAAGGTTTGTTATTAGACAACGAATCTTTACCAGTAGCTACATCAATTGAACAGTGGGTTTTAAATGAAGATTTAAAAGATGGTGTATGGGCATTAATTGATATTGATTTAACTCAAATTTCAGGCAAGGCCAAAAGAATTAATATCACCATTCCTGAGCGGATTTTAAATTTAATTGACCTATATACTAAAAGTCACGCACTTAAAAATCGTTCTTCATTTTTAACTGATGCCGCACTTCAATATATTGAGGCCCACAAGTAGGGCTATTTAGGTAAATATTCTAATAACGTCTTGCGCCCCGGAACTTTCGCCCTGATGCAAAATTCACCTTACTCTAATATTGAAATTAGCCACGAAGTGTGTGGCTAATTAGAGAATACTATTGAGCTAAATTTAAGATGCATTCATTATAGAGCCCCTATGTGAGTAGATATTAGAAGTTACGCATTGACAAC
>DDPL01000013.1 GCA_002342175.1 Legionellales bacterium UBA2469
CATTTTGATATGTTCTGTAAATGTAAGACTAGAATTTTCTATTAAGATATTTTTTGAGCTATAAATCGGTTAAAATGTTATTTTAAACTGAGGAAAGTGTCGTGACAATTTGGATCGATGGTGATGCATGCCCCAAAGTCATTAAGGAATTGTGTTTTAAAACAGCCATACGAAAAAAAATATTGTTTAAGGTCGTTGCAAATACTTTTTTTCATTGTCCAACTTCAAATTTTATTCAGTTTAGTCAAGTTTCCAAGGGATTGGATTCTGCAGATCATTTTATTGCAGAAAATATTCAGGCTCAAGATTTAGTGATTACGTCTGATATTGACTTAGCGGCACGTTGCTTGGACAAAAATGCACAAGCACTGAGTCCGCGCGGGGAAATATTTCATCCCAATACTATTCGGCAACGACAGTCCATGAAATCGGTTCATGAGCAGATTCGTGAAATGGGGCACGCCGGTTTCCAAGCATCACCCTTTTCAGACAAGGAAAAGCAGTTGTTTGCAAATGCTCTAAATTACTATTTAAATAAAAATGCTTAGCCTTCTTTTAGAATTTAAAAATAGTTGTTGTATAGGTTCAGAAACAAATGAGATTTTTCAATGACCAAAATGAAAAGCGAGTTTTCAGTAATCCAGCAGGCACTTTTGAAATAGTATCTTTTGATATTGATGTCTTATTTTGTTTTGAACTATTACGAACTGTTTTAAAATGTATCAATGGTACCGAGAAGAGGACTCGAACCTCCACGGGGTTGCCCCCACTAGCACCTGAAGCTAGCGTGTCTACCAATTCCACCACCTCGGCATAGGAGCAACCTTACAATGATTGCTCCTTTTTGTCAATTGAGTTTAAAGGTTGAAACCTTTGGGACCCAACATTTTTGCAGGTTGTACAAATTCATCAAATTGCTCAGGTGTTAAAAGTTTTAACTCAACCGCTGTTTCTTTTAGTGTTTTGTTTTCTTGGTGCGCTTTTTTTGCAATCTTTGCTGCATTGTCATAACCAATATGCTGGTTAAGTGCGGTGACCAACATCAATGACTCATTTAAATGTTTTTGAATGACATTTAAGTTGGGCTCAAGTCCTTCTACACAATATTTTTGAAATGAAATACAGGTGTCAGTTAATAAGTTCACACTGTGTAACATATTAAAAATAATTACAGGCTTGAACACATTTAACTCAAAATTGCCCTGACTTGCTGAAAAACTAATGGTCGCATCGTTTCCAAAAACTTGTGCACAGACCATGGTCATTGCTTCCGCTTGTGTGGGGTTTACCTTACCTGGCATTATCGATGAACCAGGCTCATTCTCAGGTAATGATAATTCACCTAAGCCACAGCGAGGACCTGAGCCCATCCACCGCAAGTCATTGGCGATTTTCATTAACGCACATGCTAATGTTTTGCATGCAGCATGCGCCATAACTATAGGCTCATGAGCTGAAAGTGCTGCAAATTTATTTTCTGCAGATACAAATGGTAGTTTTGTCATGGTCGCAATGTGTTGACAAGCACGTGTCGCAAACTCTGGATGTGTATTTAAACCAGTACCAACAGCACTGCCACCGATTGCCAATTCATAAAGTTCATGCAACACTTCATCTAAACGCAATAAGCATGCATCGAGCTGTGCGACATATCCAGAAAACTCTTGGCCTAGCGTCAGAGGAACAGCATCTTGTAGATGAGTGCGACCAATTTTTATAATGTTGGCAAAAGCATGCATTTTCTTTGCCAAACCATCTCGTAAAAAACGTACCGCAGGAACCAATTTATCATGTATCTCAACAGCAGCAGCAATGTGCATGGCCGTTGGGAATGTATCATTTGAGGATTGAGACATGTTGACATGGTCATTGGGATGGATGGGGGTTTTTGAGCCCAAAGGTTGGCCTGCCATCTGATTTGCTCGATTGGCAATAACCTCGTTTACATTCATATTGGATTGTGTGCCACTTCCAGTCTGCCAGACTTTAAGTGGGAACTCATCATCATGTTTTTTTGCATAAATTTCTTCAGCTGCCTCAACAATGAGCTTCGCTTTTTCTGGAGGCAATTTACCAATCTCTTGGTTGGCAAGAGCTGCTGCTTTTTTGAGTTGACCAAATGCATGAATCACGGCCAAAGGAATATGATCATTGCTAATGGCAAAATGGTGCAACGAACGTTCGGTTTGTGCGCCCCAAAGTTTATTTGCAGGGACTTCAATTTCGCCCATGCTATCGGTTTCAATACGCGTATTTCCCATGAAAAACTCCAAGATAATTTTTATCTTGCAATACTAGCATTGAAAATAACGAAAACAAAGTTTCATATTGGTTTGTACAGACATCTGGTTTAAAATATAAACAATTATAATTTATCAGCGTTTTTTTATGCGTTCTACACGAATATATCATCCAGAAGTGTTAAATGAAGGACAATCTGTAGATTTAAGCCCTGAAGCCAGTCATCATGTTGCGGTTGTTTTACGTTTTGGGTTGGGGGAACAATTGACAATGTTTGATGGGAAAAATATTGAATATCGTGTTGAAATTATTGATCTAAATAAAAAGAAAGTGCGGGTCATGGTTATCCAGAAAACCCAGGTTTCACGTGAATCATCCCTGAAATTACATTTGGCGCAAGGGATAGCCAAAGGGGAACGTTGGACATTTAGTTTACAAAAAGCAGTCGAATTGGGCGTCACAGATATTACGCCTTTATGGACCCAACATGTGGCCTATAAGTGGGAAAAAAAACTCGATGATAAGAAAATGCAGCAATGGCAGGATATTATTATTTCCGCGTGCGAGCAGTCTGGGCGCACTCAAATTCCAACTTTACATCCTATGCAACGTTTTGAGGATTTTGTACAGCAATGCCCATCATCGAATCGATTTATTTTACAAACTCTTTCAGGACATCATTGGAGGGTATTGCCATGGAATGCGGGGATGGATGCAACACTTTTAATTGGCCCTGAAGGTGGATTCAATGAAGCAGAATATCAGCAGGCATTAAAGGCAGGATTTCGAGGATTAACTTTAGGACCCCGCATTTTAAGAACAGAAACAGCGGTTGTTTCTGCATTAAGCCTGTTGCAAGCTTTGTATGGTGATCTATAATAGTTTTTTTAATGTTAGAAGGTAGAAACAGATGAGCGATTTTGTAAAAGCGGTTAAAGACGATACATTTGAGGAAGATGTCATTAATAACTCCAAACCCGTTTTGGTTGATTTTTGGGCTGAGTGGTGTGGTCCATGCCGTGCATTGGGTCCTATTTTTAATGATGCCGCACAAACACATCATGATAAAGTAACGTTTGCAAAGATTAATATCGATGAAAACCAACGTACACCATCTAAATATGGTGTAATGAGTATCCCAACATTAATTCTTTTCAAAAATGGTCAAGTTCATGCGACCCGTATGGGATTAATGTCTAAATCAGAATTGAATGCTTTTATTGAAGGCAATCTTTAATATCTATGGAAAAGCCTCAGATTTGAGGCTTTTCTTGATAGTTCCAAAAATCCTTTAAGTGGTAACCCAGTAATGATACCGCGATGACACAACAAATGCCTCCTGAAATCAGTGTTGCTGGAATACCAATCACACTCGCGCAAAGCCCCGCTCGAAAATCACCAAGTTTAGGGCCACAGATGTAACTTAACATTTCAATCCCGGATAATCGACCACGAATATGAGTGGGAATGGTTTGATTCCACAAGTTATGTCGAAAAATGCCATTGATGCTATCGCCCATGCCCGCAATACAAAGAAAACCCAAGGTTAATATCAGCGAGTGACTTAAACCAGCACCCATAATACCTAGCCCCCAAACGCCAGCTGCAATAGTAATCGCTTTACCATCGGATTTAATTCGTTGGGTCCAACCGCTCAAGAGTGTGATGAGTAATGCACCAACTCCGGGTGCTGCATGTAAAAAACCAAGTGTTTTAACGCCCCCGAGTTGTTCTGCCATGGCGGGAAATAATGCAGATGGCATGGATACAAACATGGCAAAAAAATCAATTAAATAACTTCCCAATAGTGTTTGGTGCGATATAGCATATTGCACACCTTCTTGTAAGGATTTGAAAATAGGAGGGCGTTTTTGAATATTTGGTTTTTGTTGTTCAACCAGCCGATAAATGCAAGAAACTGAAAATAGAAAAGTACAGAAATCCAGGGTAAATGTGTAAGTTATGCCGAGCGAACTCATCAATAACCCACTTAATGAGGGACCAATGATTGTTCCGAAATTTAAACGGAAGCTAGATATAATACTCGCATTTTTAATTTCATCTTTCCTAAGTATTTGTTGCACGATCCCGGCAAATGCTGGACGATGAAAACCATTCATAGCTGAAATAAAAAAAGCACTGCCAAAAATCACAAATAAATGTGGATGTTCAAGATGCGAATTAATGGCTAATGTAAGTACACCCATACTCATGGATAAATCACTGAATAATAAAATTTTTCGTTTAGGAAAATGATCAGCAAAAACGCCGCCAATCAGAGCAGTAAATAAGAGGGGTAACAAAATACATAAGCTTAACAAACCCACTATGACCGTCGATTTGGTGAGCTGGTAAACTTGGTAGGGCATAACGACCAAGGTCATGGAAGAACCCAAAAATGAGGTGAAAGATGCCATGAATAATAATCGAAATTGAGAGTTGGTTTTTAATAGTCTGAATGCTTGCATGAAAATAACCGATAAATAATCGAAATGATTGGAATATTAGCAGATAAAGAATGGTGTATTCAATATGCGAAAAATAGCCAACTCTATGCAGGGCGGTTGATGGAATACGCCATTTTTATTGAATTTTTTAGAAAATGGCGTACAATTAATAAAATATTTTATGAAAATGGCGTTCAATATGTTTACAAGACTGATACAGCTGAGTCAGGAACAGAGTTTGTTTTTATTTGGCGCGAGAGGGGTAGGTAAAACTACATTACTCAATAATCTACCTTGGCTTCAAAATGCATTGATGATTAATTTATTAGAGGCAAAAAATGAGAATCTTTTTGCAAGAAATCCAGATGTATTAATTGATATTGTCAAAGCGCTTCCCGCAACAACTACTCATATCATCATCGATGAGATACAAAAACTGCCTAAACTTTTAGATATTGTTCATCATTTAATTGAAACCACCAATAAATTATTTATCTTAACCGGCTCTAGTGCCAAAAGACTTAAACATGGTGGAGCGAATTTATTAGCTGGAAGAGCCATTCTTCATCATCTGTATCCATTTATTTATTTGGAGCTTGAGTCTCAATTTCATCTTCATCATGCATTGCAATATGGTATGTTGCCAAAAGTTTTTGAATTAAAGAGCGAGCTTGATAAACAGCTTTTTTTAGAAACTTATGTCAATTTATATTTAAAGGAAGAGGTTTGGGCGGAAAAATTTGTGAGAGATTTGGCCCCATTTCGTTATTTTCTACAAGTGGCTGCACAGTGCAATGGCAAAAAAATAAATATTTCAAATATTGCCAAAAATGTTGGTGTATCTGATTATACCGTTCAAGAATATTTTTCTATTTTAGAAGATACATTAATGGGTTATTTTTTGTATCCGTTTCAACATTCTTTTCGAAAACGCCTGAGCAAAAAACCTAAGTTTTATTTTTTTGATACAGGTGTTCTTAGAGCTTTAATGGGTTTAAGTGAGATAGCACTGGTAGAAAGCACTTCTGCTTTTGGTGAGGTTTTTGAGCATTTTATTATTAATCAGTGCATTGCACTTGCGAGTTACCGCCATCGTAATTATCGATTCAGCTATTTGGAAACAAAAGATGATGCTGAAATTGATTTAGTTGTTGAACGACCGGGCCAGAAAGTTTTATTCATTGAAATTAAAAGCAGTATCCAAGTAGAACGAAGGCATTTGACAAGCTTAAGAAAATTATCAGAAGATTTTGGTGATTGTGAAGCCGTTTGTTTTAGTCGCGACAGTTATCCTAAATTGGTGGATAACATTATGGTATATCCTTGGGATATGGGTATACGAAAATATTTTTATTAAACCAATTGAGTTTTTTATGCGATGAACGCTTCATGTCAAATGAAGGATTAAAATGTTTTAATTCTCGGGTTAATGGAGTGAAAAACTCGGGTTAATGGAGTGAAAAACTCGGGTTAATGGAGTGAAAAACTCGGGTTAATGATTGAATTAATCTAGAATTAGATTATTATTTAATTAAGAGTTTATCGAGAATGATCTAATGTTTAAGAGAAAGTTAGAACCGGTTGTATTGTCCATGTTAGATGAATTTAGAGTCGTGTATTTAACGGGGCCTCGACAAGCCGGAAAAACAACGATGGTTAAAACTATAGCTGATATAAAATCTTATCAATATATCACTTTAGATGATCCGAATTTATATCAGGCTGCTGAAAATGATCCTGTAGGGTTTATGCATGGCTTTAAAGATAAAAAAATAATTATTGATGAGTTTCAATATTTGCCTGCCCTAATTCCCTTAATTAAAGGCATTTCTGATGGTTTAGCTGCCCATGAAAAAGGAAAATTTATTTTAACTGGTTCGGCAGATATTTTTAAATCTGCTAAGGTGCAGGAGGCATTGCCTGGTCATATGGCACGTTTAGAGTTATATCCGCTCTCTTTAACAGAAAAACTACCTACACATAAAAATCCAATCGATCTAATTATACAAAAAGAAATAACATCAAGTACATTGCGCTCATATCAATCCCATGAATTAGCGCAGTTCATTATTGATGGAGGTTTTCCTGAGGTGCAAAATAAATCATCTCGTGCAAAATCAATGTGGTATCAATCGTATATCGAAGCAAGATTATATAAAGATTTTAAATCCTTATATGAGGCAAGAGGAGATTATTTGTCAAAGTTACAAGCCTTAATTGATTATTTAGCAGGATTATCTGGAAACTTATTAAAATATTCAAATGTGGGTAATGATTTAGGTTTAGATGATAAATTGATAAAAAATTACATCGAAATTTTAGAAATGATGTTTTTTTTAAAAAGAGTGCCAGGGTATTTAAAAAATACTGCGAAAGCTAAAGCGATTACTTTATCGAAGGTACAATTAATTGATACGGGTTTAGCCTGTCATATATTGGGGATTAAAAAACCCGAACAATTAATGCCAACAAAATATTATGGTGCATTATTAGAGAATTTGGTTTATTTAGAATTGTTAAAGCAATCATCATGGGCAGATGACCCCATTAAGATCTATCATTATCGTGATCAGCGTCAGCATGAGGTTGATTTTATTTGCGAATTAAGCAATCACCAAATTATCGGCATTGAGGTGAAGGCCTCCGCAACAATTAAAAAAGAAGATTTTAAAGGCCTCATACAATTAGCTCAAAATCACCCCAAAAGTTTTTTTTATGGAATGGTATTTTATTCAGGTGAATACCTTTTATCATTTTCTGAACCTGGCACTGAGCTTTATGCCGTTCCATTGAGTTTTTTATTTAATTATGAGACATAATACTGGAAATTTAGAAACCCATATGATAATCTAAATGAGATATCGTAAATCTTAATCCCTAAATTTGGGGTCTTGTTTATTAAAACAAAGAAGATATCAACTTTCCTATATGATTAATTCTGGATCATCAATTTCTGTTAACTTTATCAAGTGTGACGTATGAATTTTAGCAAACTTAAGCAATTGCCCATTGCCGAACTCGTAAACATCGCCCAGGAAATGGGTATCGAAAACACCTCCCGTATGCGCAAACAAGATATTATATTTGCCATTTTAAAATCTCATGCTCAAAAAGGTGAAGATATCCAAGGAGATGGTGTTGTTGAAATTTTAAGTGATGGTTTTGGTTTTTTACGTTCGGCAGACGAATCGTATTTAGCTGGACCAGATGATATTTATATTTCTCCGAGCCAAATCCGACGATTTGGATTGCGTACTGGAGACACCGTTTCTGGAAAAATTCGTCCACCGAAAGACAATGAGCGTTATTTTGCATTATTAAAGGTGGATCAAATTAACTATGAACCACCAGAAAACGCAAAACGTAAAATTTTATTTGAAAACTTAACACCACTATTTGCGACAGAGCGTTTTGTTTTGGAGCAGGGAAATGGTAGCACTGAAGACTTAACTGCGCGTGTTGTAGATTTATGTGCACCATTTGGTCGCGGTCAACGTGGATTAATCGTAGCACCGCCGAAAGCAGGTAAAACAATCATGTTGCAAAACATCGCACATTCAATTGAGAAGAATTATCCCGATTGTTATTTAATGGTTTTACTTATTGACGAACGTCCTGAAGAAGTAACTGAGATGCAGCGTTCTGTCCGCGGCGAAGTTATTGCCAGTACTTTTGATGAACCTGCCGCACGTCACGTTCAGGTTGCTGAAATGGTGATTGAAAAAGCCAAGCGATTGGTTGAACATAAAAAAGATGTGGTGATTTTATTGGATTCGATTACGCGTCTGGCACGTGCTTACAATACCGTTGTGCCCTCGTCAGGTAAGGTTTTGACTGGGGGTGTGGATGCACATGCGTTGCAAAGACCGAAACGTGTTTATGGTGCTGCTCGTAATATTGAAGAGGGTGGCAGCTTAACGATTATTGCAACTGCGATGGTTGATACCGGTTCAAAAATGGACGAAGTCATTTACGAAGAGTTCAAAGGAACAGGTAACATGGAAATTCACTTAAGTCGGGCAATTGCCGAAAAACGTGTATTCCCTGCCATTAGCTTCATTCGTTCAGGCACACGTCGCGAAGAGTTGTTGTTATCTCCTGAAGAATTACAACGCACATGGATTTTACGTAAAATTTTACAATCGATGGATGATGCAGATGCCATTGAGTTCTTGCTTGAACGCATGAAAAATCATAAAACCAATGCAGATTTCTTTGAAGCGATGAAGCGACAAGAGTAATTATGCAATATCAAGATCTTCGTGATTTTATTGCACAACTTGAAACACAATCACTGCTTAAACGCATTGATTACCCAATATCCCCCTTTTTGGAGATGACGTCAGTTAGTGACCGTGTTCTCCAAGCAGGGGGGCCTGCGCTGCTTTTCACCCATTCAAGTTTGTCGATGCCAGTACTGACCAATTTATTTGGAACCGTACAACGGGTTGCTCTGGGCATGGGAGCTGATAATCTTGAAGCACTTCGTGAATTGGGACAGTTGCTTGCTTTTTTAAAAGAACCAGAACCCCCAAAAGGGTTTAAAGATGCATTACAAAAATTTCCATTGATAAAACATGCTTACCATATGGCTCCAAAAGTGGTCTCCTCTGCTGCCTGCCAAGAGGTCGTCTATGAATTAGATGAAGTGGATTTAAATGCTTTGCCTATACAAACCTGTTGGCCTGGGGACGTAGCGCCATTAATCACATGGGGATTGGTTACAACACGGAATCCAAATTCACAACGACAGAATATGGGTATCTATCGTCAACAAGTCTTAAGTAAAAATCAATTGATTATGCGTTGGCTTGCGCATCGAGGAGGCGCGCTTGATTATTTGGCTTGGCAACAAAAACACCCAGGAGAGAAGTTCCCTGTGGCCGTCACCATTGGAGCTGATCCCGCAACAATTCTTGCAGCGGTGACACCCGTTCCCGATAGCCTTTCAGAATACGCTTTTGCCGGACTATTACGTGGACAACGTTCAAACTTGGTGAAATGTTTGGGCTCCGATTTACAAGTGCCTGCTAGTGCTGAAATTATATTAGAAGGTTATTTAACACCAGGACATGAAGCACCTGAAGGACCATATGGTGATCACACGGGTTATTACAATGAAGTACAATCCTTTCCTGTATTTACTGTAGAACGATTAACACATCGAAAAAACCCAATTTATCATAGTACTTATACGGGGCGCCCTCCCGATGAGCCCGCAATATTAGGCATGGCATTGAATGAAGTATTTGTGCCGATTTTGCAAAAACAGTTTCCCGAAATTGTCGATTTTTATTTGCCACCAGAGGGATGCTCGTATCGAATGGCAGTGGTCACGATAAAAAAACAATATCCTGGCCATGCCAAACGAATCATGTTTGCAGTGTGGTCTTTCTTAAGACAATTTATGTATACAAAATTTGTCATCGTATGCGATGATGATATCAATGCAAGGCATTGGCCAGATGTGGTATGGGCCATGACGACCCGTATGGATCCGGTACGAGATACCTTTATGGTAGACAATACACCAATTGATTATTTGGATTTTGCTTCTCCGGAAAGCGGTTTGGGTGGAAAAATGGGAATGGATGCGACTTCAAAATGGCCCGGTGAAACGAAACGCCCCTGGGGCGAAGTGATTCGGCCATGTCCTCAAGTTGAAGCCAAAATTACCAAAATATGGACGGAATTGGGATTATAATATGACTTGGATAACGGCAAAAATTGAAAAAATCAATCCGTTGTCAAACACGATTGTGCAACTGTTGATTCAACCAACACATTATATTTCTTATCAAGCAGGGCAATATTTACAGCTTCGATTTGGTGATTACCAAGCCTATTTTTCAATCGCCAACGCGCCTATGGGTGCATCTTATTATGAATTGCATATTCGTCATGATCATCAACATGCATTTACCAAAAAGTTGCTAAAACATATCCAAACAAAAGGTACAGTAGAAATTCAATGTCCTCTTGGTGATTGTCACCTACAAAAGCTCGATAGTCAGCGCCCCATTATTTTCATAGCTGGTGGAACTGGATTTGCTCCCATCAAAGCAATGATGGAAGGCTTGTTATTTGTAGATGATCATCGTCATTTTGAATGTTATTGGGGTGCAAAAGCGCCAAGTGATTTGTACTGGCAATTGCCTTTGTTGCAATGGAAAGAAAATGTGAGTCGATTTTCCCACTTATCGATGTTAACAGGACAACAAAGTTATCAACTGATGAATGAAATTTTTCTTCGTCATGAAAAAGATTTATTAGATTATCAGTTTGTCATCGCGGGTTCATTTGATATGGTGTATCATTTCCGAGATCAGTTGGTCGCCAAACTAGTCATGGCAGAATATATTTTTTCAGATGCCTTTGCTTTTGAAAATGCGTAATTAGGGAGTTGATGATGGGATGGGGATATCAGTTATTAGCAGTGATTTTGGGTGGATTAACCGTATGGATGTTGTATCGACTCGTTAAAGGACAACCTCAATTATTTTCCAAGGAAAATTTAACAAAAAGCTTAGGTACATTAGGCGTTTTAGCCTTAGTATTGATTGTTTTTGTAGCTTTTCTGGTGATGATGGTTCGAAATTAATGTGTCGAACCCTTTCTTTGATAGACACCAAAGCTCTGTATTAAAAAATGATGCAGCTCAGGATGGTGAATGGGTTGCGACATATTTAAGTGTAGAAGATCGCCTTCATCTACATAAGTTATCAACTCACTATCGTGAACCAGTAGTCGATACCAAGGTCCTTTTTTAGCCATCAATTGTGGGTCAATATGTGGGTTCAGTTTGCCTGACGGTTGAAAACATGCATCCACATCCACCACGATACCGACATAACCTTGTTTTTTATGTTGGACCATTTGTCCAATGTTATAAAGCGTCTTGTTCATTTTGATGTCACCTCTATATTAAGTAATAGCTCAAAATAAATAATTTTCATTTTGTTAAATATTTGTTATATGTATATGCGTATGTTTTGATGTATTTTTTCAATATAAAAAAATTACAAATCGAGGATAAGGACATGAGTTATAACTTAACCACATCAATATATGAGCAAGAGTACTTCACTCAAAATATCATTCTAAAATATGAAGAATTTCAAAAAAAATACTTTTATGAACTGCAACAAGATGCAGAATCATGGCTTGATTATTGGTTTTTTCTAAACCGTTATTTGAATTATTATGTTTCTGTTGTTAGTTATTATTTATTCGGAATATTTACATGTCCAGCTCATCAATTTGAAAAAGAGCTCCAATTGGATTTATATAAAAAAATAAAAGTTGCTTTGAAAGAGAAAGATATTTTTAATCTTAAAAATATTTTAGCAGATTTAGAAGAGGATACTTATCAAGAAATCTGGAATAAAGCAGTTGCAGATGAAAAGATTGAATTGGTTATCATGATGATGAATTCACGGCCTTTATTAAGTTTAGATGGACTACATAAAAATGATTATGCGTTGTTTGAAAGAAATTTAGATTTAGCCATGAACCAGCAATTTTTATTGCGGCACTATCATACTTTCTGTGAGAGAATGGAAAACTATAGTGAAGAAGCAAGAGCATTTTTTAAGCGTATACGTTTAAAACTGATGTCTCCCTACGACGTATTATGTGATGATTTAAGTGGTAGACCTCTTCAAGAATTCAGCGAATTATATGCGTCCTTATCATCACAACAAAAAGAGGCATTGTGGCATGAAGTTATGGTTAAAAGGAATCAGCTTTGTGTGGATAAATTATTATATAAACAATGTTTCGGAGTATTAAAAGATGAATATTTGCCATTTTTAATGGAATACCAATCAAATTCTCTGCATATTCAAAATTACCTGATGAAACAATGGCAGATTATTCCTTTGACAATAGCGCATTACCAAGCATTTTTATGTTTGATAATTCATCCCACGTATCAGCCAAAATATGAGGACTTTAAAATTTTAAAGCGCATGTCGACTATGGCACATGTAGAAGCAGATTATTTAAAAGTTATTGATGCATTTGAGATGCGTTATCTTAACGCTAAAAAATCGGAAATGAGAACTTTCGATGTCCATCAAGTTGTGGATGCCGAATCAGAATGGGTTTTTGCATTTAAAAAAATGCAGATATTAAAGAAACAAAATCCTAACAATAAAGAATGGGACCAAGAATTATTAAACCTATCTAAAAATCAAAGTCTTATGAATGCAGTAAATGGAGCCACCAAGGAATGCGCAAAAAATCCACAGAAATTTAGACCCTTGGGAGGAGTGCTGGGGCCCAAATTAAAGCAATGGCGAAACAACAGTTTGTTTTCAAAAAGCACTGGTAGCATTGAGACATCGTCGCATGCTGAAAAAATGGATGAAAAAAAACAGTATTCTCAGTCACTGTAATTTAGTTCATGGAATTTGTAGAATCTCTTGCTTTAAGTAAGGTGTTATCAAATGCGCCTTATACCCACTTTACTCAGGTCGTGGGTATAAGGCGCTTGTACAGAATGATTTGCTGCTATATACTTCTGTCATCCATTTTGGATAAACCGTGGGGCTAACGGGGCTAGCTTGTAAAGTGAAAGACATGGGTCGGAAGCCACAAGAACTACCCTTAATTGGGAATCCTTGTTTTTTAAAACGGGATGGATGCCATAAGACAATAACTAACGAGCATTGCTCATAGAAATTGCCTCAAGTTGTTAAGAGGCACTTTTTGTATGTTGCATTGAAAAGGAAGATGTCAACTTGAAAAAAAGGATGATTTCTAGCGGATTGTCCAAATATAAACGAACATGCTAAGCTAGTTGTTTAAAACCATGCCTATCAAGAGGTTGATATTTTAATGAAATTATTAGAAATTATAAAAAGTTGGTTTCGCCCGAAGCAAAGATATGAGGGAGTGATTAAATTTTTTGATCGTAAAAAAAGATTTGGATTCATTATTGGTACCGATAATGAATATTTCTTTCATGCGGCAGCAGTGCGTGGAGGCGATTATCGCTTTTTACAAGATGGGGCTCAAGTTACCTACACTTTGGTTAAAGGTCGTAAAGGTCCGCAGGCTGATGATGTAATGGTGGTCACGAAGAGCAGTCATAAAAAAAGAACAAAATGAACGTGAATATGTCTAGAGCACAGGAAAAAATTTTAGTTTTAAAGTCATACTTGAATAGTCAAATTTTGGGTCAAGAGCGTTTAGTTGATCGATTGTTAATTGCATTACTTGCAGATGGTCATTTGCTGGTAGAAGGCGCTCCTGGTTTAGCTAAAACACGTTTGGTTAAGGGATTGGCCGCGGGAATTGAAGCAAAATTTCATCGAATTCAATTCACACCAGATTTACTTCCCAGCGACTTGACAGGAACAGATGTATTTCATCCTGAAAATGGTAGTTTTGTATTTTTACCAGGTCCATTATTTCACAATTTGGTTTTAGCTGATGAAATCAATCGTTCGCCCGCTAAAGTTCAGTCTGCTTTATTGGAGGCGATGGCAGAACGACAAGTCACGATTGGTTCAAAGACCTATCCTTTGCCAGAATTGTTTTTAGTGTTAGCAACACAAAATCCAATTGAACAAGAAGGAACGTATCCTTTGCCAGAGGCTCAATTGGACCGTTTCTTGTTGTATGTGAAGATTGATTATCCAGATGCCTCTGTTGAATCACAAATTTTAAATTTAGCGCGTGCCGAAGCTAAACAAAAATCATTGAGCATGAGCCCTCCATCGGAAGTGTTGACACAAAAATCGTTGTTTGAAGCACGTCAGGATGTATTAAATGTGTTTACAAATGAGGGTTTAACCAAATACATGATTGATTTGGTTGTTGCATCAAGATATCCAGAGCGTTATTCGGGCTCCTCCTTATCGCAATGGTTGCGTTTTGGTGCTAGTCCGCGTGCAACAATTGCATTAGACCGATGTTCAAAGGCGCATGCCTGGTTAGCTGGGCGTGATTTTGTAACACCGGAAGATATTCATGCCGTTGTGCATGATGTGCTGCGTCACCGTTTATTGCTTACATTCGAAGCTGAAGCGGAAGGGATTCAAACAGATCAATTGGTTGATGAATTATTAAAATGGGTCGCATTACCTTAAACGAATTTCAAGGTTCACCCTTTGAAGTGAGTGTTACCGATTTAATTGCTTTACAAAAATTGGTGGTTCACCGTCGACATCGGGTGCCTAAACAACATGCTGGGGCTGCGCTTTCGCAAAGTAAAGTGCGTGGACGTGGCATGGATTTTGTCGAGACACGCAATTATTATCCTGGTGATGATATACGATTAATGGATTGGCGTGTGACAGCTAGAACCAATAAACCACATGTCAAAGTTTTTCAAGTCGAACGTGAACGACCGGTGATGATTTTCTATGATCTCTCTCCAACACAATTCTTCGGCACAAAAGGTTGTTTAAAATCGGTGTTGTCAGCAAAACTTGCTGCACTCTTGGCATGGACAGCACGTGCGCATGGTGATAGGGTGGGCGGTTATATTTCTTCTCTTGCCAGGCAATCCTTGTGGCTTCCTCATGCACATAATTCCACCTTAATTAATTTTCTAAAAGCGGTCAGTGATGGCACGCAACATTACAACGATAGAAAATGGAATGATTGGCATCAAAAAAGTTATGCTGCAATTTTTTTAAAAGGATTGAAAGAATGTATCAAGGTTTTAAAACCTGGTACATTATTGCTAATTGTAAGCGATTGGCAGTATGAACCTACATTGATTGAACCTTATCTCATGGAGTTGCGGTTGCATCATGACATGATTTTATACCATGCATTGGATAAAATAGAGATGAGCATCCCACGAGAAGGACTTTATCCCATCTCTGATGGTAAAAAAGTCATGAGCATGAATATGTACATCAAGCAGCAGCAAGAACAATACCAAGTTTTTTGCCAAGAGCGTACTCGACAATGGTATATGCTGGCAAAAAAAATACATGTCCCTTACTTAACGTTTGATATTGAAACCGATTTGTCTTTATTGGTTCAGCAAAGTTTATTAAGGAGTTTACGTGGCTGAGATGTCGGTTGTTCAACAATTACATGATATTCATGTGCCGCCCCCCGTCTCGATTTGGCCTTTAGCAATTGGTTGGTGGGTGCTTATCCTAGGGATGTTCTTTTTGATGGGCCTATTATTTGTGTCGAAAAATTATTGGCTAAAATTCCGGATAAAAAAAACATTGTTACAAGCATGCCAAAATATTCAACAGCAATATGATCGTGATAAAAATGGAGCTCATGCTTTAAATGCTTTATCAATTTTGCTTAAAAAAGCCGCTTTACAATATTATCCACGTGACCAAGTTGCAGGCTTACACGGAGAAGCGTGGTTGAATTTTTTATCCCAGACGTCCAAAAAAATTGACATGCAAAAAGCGCAAGCATTATTTAATGAAATGGTGTACCAACAACAAATTCAAGAGGATATTTCATATGGATTTGAAATGGTAAAGGAATGGATTAAGCAACAGAGAAAGCCATGTATGAATTAAATCATCCTTGGGCACTGAGTTTATGTATCATGCCCGCCCTGGTGTATTATGGATTATCTGCCCTAACCGTAGAATATAAACTGGCGTTAAAAATTCCATTTTTTACACAATGGCAACAAACCCATCTGGATGGTAAATTGGGTTCGCAACAATGCTTATGGTTTTTCCATTGGGTGGTCATTTGGTGTTTGTTGGTTCTTGCTTTAGCAGGACCACGTTGGGTTGGAGAGCCGCAATCTTTAAAATACGAATCACATAACGTGATGATGGTATTGGATATATCCGGCAGTATGGGACTAGAGGACATGCCTTCCCAACATCATCATTTGACGACACGATGGTCAGTGGTTAAAAAGACAGCGCTAGATTTTGTGACACATCGTACCGAAGATAAAATGGGCGTGGTGTTATTTGGAGAGCGAGCATACATGTTTGCACCATTAACCTATGATCAAACAACCCTTAAACAACGTATTGAAGACGCCAGTGTGGGTTTGGCAGGCCAAGCAACAGCTCTGGGTGATGCAATGGGCGTTGCAATTAAACATTTAAAAAATATGCCATCCAAAGGACGCATTATGATTTTGTTAACGGATGGTGTTGCGAATGCCGGTGTGGTTCCACCATTAAAAGCAGCCGAACTCGCCAAGCAAGAAGGCATTAAAATTTATTCGATTGGATTGGGACCAGATGAAAATACAAGAAACCTACCAAATATTTTTTGGCAGATGCAGCATGTCAATGATTTGGATGAGAAAACCTTAAAAGAAATCAGCCAAATCA
>DDPL01000086.1 GCA_002342175.1 Legionellales bacterium UBA2469
CTTCGCATGAAAATCGGCCCCAGATAAAACTATTTCTAGGTTTTTTTCTCATTTTTTTTCATGTTCAACTCAAAGAAAATTTTTAGTTCCTTGGCTTTAATATAGAAAAATTTTTTATATGTTGCGATTTTACCAAAATGCAAGATACGCCCCTGGATATATATCCAAAGGGCGATTAAAATATTATTTTAACATGATAGATGGATTTGTATCCAAGTTTTTTTCTTTGATTTTACAAACAATCAAATAAATTACCATTGTAAAAAGTAATGGGAATATTTGTGTCCATATCAAGTTATTGTATGACGGCTCGTTCAATGCCTCATCTATAGTATCATCTAAAATTTCATCAATATCTCCAATATCCTCTTTAAAGGATTGATGAATCCAAATATAAACTTGATCTTTTAGCTGTTTTTTTAAGACCATCAGAGATGGCATGTTATTATTATTTGCAACTTGGCAATCACTTTCAATGGCAGTAACAACTTTCTCGTAAAGCGGTTTTTGGTTCTCATAAAAGCCCTTAGGCCATCTTAGCAAAAATGATCTTATCCAAGCCAAATCAGATTGATTGGTATTGTTTTTATCTAGGAAAATTTTTTCAAGTCCCGTCAGTAATTGCTTTTGATATTCTGCATGTTGATGGATATTGAGATAGGCAATTGCCTCACTCATAACTTCCTCACAAGCTTCTGCACGCTCAGTTTGAATTGGTTTAAAAAAATCAAATGCTTTTCTGTCCGCTTTTGAATCATAGGGGGTGTCAATATAAATCCCCGTTGAAATAAATGTCCCATCGAATAATATTATATTCATCTGACTTTTTGAGACTTCATCATTATTGGTCGGCATATCTGAATAGATTACAATTGGTACAAAAATATTATTTTGATTTAAATATTGACGTAAATCTTTAAAATAGAGCTGACATGTGACACAACATGAACTGGATAAAACAAATTCTATACGGGGAAAAACCGAAAAGTGCATTACCCAATTCATATCCATTAACTGGATATCGGGTTTTTCATGCGAAGTCACCACTTCTTTCAACTTCATTAAAAAAGTATTGCCCTGGTAGGTCATCCACAATAACTCTGCGTGATAATCACGGCGATGCAGTAATTCATGAGATAAAATTTGAGTTTTTGTTTCTTGTCGAATAAAAGTCAATTTAGAAAATAAATCTTTCACTTCTTTGGTAAATTTTTTATCTGTATTCGAGTTTTGTAGAAGATTCAGTTGAGTTTTTTTAAAATCAATGGTTTTTGATTCAGATAATCGAATAAATGCATCGATACCAACCCCTGATGATTTTTTATTTAATCTTATCGGTAATTTCCAAGCATTATCTTTTGATTTTAAACGAATCATATCAATCATCATCAATCGAAAATAATCCATTTTTAAATCTAAAAATTTTATCCACATGTCAAAAGAAAACTTGCCATTTTGAATACCATGAACTGGATCATCGATAGCGCAAATCATATTATCAAAAAGATTTTCTAAGCAGGCGTCATATTTATGTTTATTCAAAAGCGTATAAAGAGAAGAATCCAATTCACATAAATTCTTCCAGCTATACATCATGCTTTTGAAATTTTCTTGAGTCCAAGATTTTGGTTGTTTACTGCGTTTTAAGAAAGATATGAAAGATATCAAGGTTAATCTCAATTTTAAAAATGACTAATTTTAACACACTTTATATCTTTTTAAAAATACAGCTGAAACCTTTGCATGAATACTTTTTCTGTTGGTCGATTGATGACCTCACTATTTATATTACGATAATAAATAGGAGAAGCTGAAAAACATCCAGGGTTATCAGGGTCTTGTAAGGCGCCAGTCGAACAACCACCAGTAAATAAAGTCTGTTCAAATTCACTTGAAATTCTGAAGTTTTCACTCCAGTACCAGTGTAACCCAATACTCCAGCCTTTTGCTTCGCTAATTGATAAACGTGGATCTGAATATACATAAATACGTTCACCATTGATGATATAACTATCGTTAAAAACCGACTTATCCATATTTAGACTCGATAAACGAAAAACCAATTGCCAAGCACCTAATGTATCCCTTGAAAAAGGATGAAAATTAGTATTCGGCGTCATCTTTAAAATACTGTATTCTTCTCCTGAAAGATTATATACAAACTGAATTTGAGCAGCGGTATTTCTTTGTCTTATTTTAGGCGTTTCACTTTCTTTGGTATCCGTTAAATGTTGAAGTGTCTGTGTCCAATCTGCAAGCACGGCAAATCGATTTAAATACCAAATCATTTGAGGATGATAGCGTTGGCGATTACCCGAAGCATAAATTTGATTATATGAAAATATCGGGTTTTGTGCCAAAGATAACATATCAGGTAAATGCCCTTGTAGATGAGCTGTCTGTGTACTTGTTGAAATACCAAGTCCAAGATTTTTAAATACTGATTTCTCTTGACCCATAAATGGGTTAATGAACACTCTACCCTCAAAAACCTTATTTGATAAAGCCAGTGGTTCTGTAATATAACCACCGGTCGTCGTACTAAAAGAAATAGGATTTAAACCAGGGTTATCACCGTCTGGAGTCCCATTTAAAACACCAATCTCATAAGCAAAAGCATCGTAAAAACCAAAATAATTATAAAAATCATATGAATTTTCTGTATAAGGTCCCAAGGTTCCGTGTAAAACAATTCCTATCTCACGATTAGGAGCCATATACGTTGGAAAACTTTGATAAGTAATATTCCAATATCCCTCGTCTTGCAAGTTTTCAAGACCAGAAACCAAACTTTTTTGATAACCAACTTGTAAGCCAAAAAAGCGATAATAATTGAGATCAACGACACCATCATATAGACGTTGTTGTTCTCTTCCAAAATCAGGAATAATCAACATATTTATATAGTCTTTTATTTTGATTTCAAAAATTGGCGATATGCGATTAAACCAATATCGTTGCACTGTATTTTGGTTATAGATAATTTCACTTTTTACGGCATCATTAATGTTCAAACCATAAGAATTAAATAAATAATTTGCGTCGAATTGAATTAAACTATGAAACGATAGAACATTTTCATGATTCTTGAATGAAAGAACAAAAACATCCAAATCTTTTTCTGTGGTTAATCTGGTGTAATCTTTTTCAAATAAGGAGGGATAATCGGTACGATATAGATTAAAAAATAAAAAATCTTTTTGTGTAGCAATTTCTCTTTGCAATTGATGCCATTCTTTCTGTTTTTTAGCTTGTCGCTTTTTTATACTCTCAATTTGCAAAGATAAATTGTGCAAAGACTCATTCATTGCATCAATTTTTTTCATTGATGTAGGAGTTTGAGCTAATGATATCAAATGACTTGTGATACAAAGCAAAACTGTCAACCACTTAAAGACCACAACCAACCTCCTAAAACTAAAACGTCACTTGAAGCCGTTGCATAAATATTTTTTCCATCGGACGATTTATGACCTGGCTATCAATTGTAGAAGTATAATTACCACCCGTTAAGCAACCTGGTGAATCGGGGTTACTCATAGCGCCTGTTGAGCAACCTCCTGTAAATTGAGTTTGATCATATTCAGTCGTAATCCTTAAGTTTTCGTTCCAAAACCAATTAAACCCAATACTCCAACCATTGTATGCTTGAATAGATGTACGAGGATCTGCGTAGGGATAGTTGACAACATTAGATGATTCTTTCGTTTTAGGATAAGAAAAAACCTGACTATCCAAATTCAGATGCGTCAAACGAAAAACCAGCTGGAAAGCACCATATGCTCCTTTTTCAAAAGGATGGAAATTTTGATTAGGAATCAAATGGAATAAATTGAAATCTTCTTTGGTGACATTATAAATCAATTGGATCTGAGAAGCTTTATTGGTTGTTTTAATACTTGGCACTTTATTGTAATAATCGCTATCAATTGAAAAGTTTAAATTTTGTATCGTTTGCGTCCAATCGGCCAAAATACCAATTGGTCCAATTCCCCAAACTAACTGAGGATGCAATCGACTCCTTGGGCCATTGGCAACCACAGTGTCATTAAAATCAAAAATTGGGTTCTGTCCCAATGAAATATATGAGGGCAAATCGGATTCATTATTAACCCGCTGTGAACTTCCAGCAAAACCTATCCCAAAATGTTGTAAAATATGTCCTTCTTGACTGATAAAGGGATTAAAAAACACCCTTCCCTCAAATGCCTTATTGAGTAATGAGGAAATATGCGCACTTTCTTCACCCCAACTGCTTGGTTGGCTCCCCGGTTCTGTGGCATCCGCGGTTCCACCCATAATTGCAACTTGATATGAAATGAAATCATCAAAACCTAAATAACTTAAGCCACGATAATAAGGTTCATGGCCTGAAGGGCCAAATGAACCATGTAGGACAAAACCAAACTCTCTATCTGGCGAAAGCATTGATGTGCTACTGTTTTCCATGGTATATGCACGACTTAAATAATTAAAATTATTAAAATAATTCTCAATACCACTTAAAACACTCATTTGCTGGCCAAATTGTAATCCAATGGCGCGCCAGTAATTAATGTCAATGAAGGCATCATAAACTCGAGCTTGGTATTGACCAAAATCAGGATTAAATAAAAATTGAATATAATCAAGAATTTTTCCTTCAAAATCAGGACGTACACGACGGACCCAAAATCTATCAACTGTATTTTTATTATATATTGGCGTCAAATCTATACCATTATTTAAAACCAAACCATTGGTATTCATAAACAGATCAGCATCACCCTGAATCCATCCATGAAAATCGAGTTCTTTTTCTGCATCTTTCGATTGTAATTTGAAATATGGAGGATAAGGATTTGCAGGATATCGTAAATAATCTTTATCAAAGAGTGATTGTTTAGATGTTATTTTTGGTGGAAAGTATTGAGGCTCTATTTTATTCACATGAAGTAATTCTTTTTTTGCATCTTGAATCTCTTCAAGTTGCTTTTCTTTTAAAAATTCTGCATCAGCAAGCTCTTTTTCAATGGATTCTATTGATTTTTGCATTGCATTAAGCTTTTGTTCAATTGCCGATTGCGAATAACTTATGGAAAAACAAGAAAGCGAAAGTATAAAAATAATAAATAATTTGCAATATAACACCCAACAACCTCCCTATTAACCCTATCCCTATAAAAAATACTCAAAAATCATAATATATTTTACGATTTTTACAAATATTATTTCTGCATAAGCGAAGAAAAGATATAATAATGAGAAGAAAGCTTGATGAATTTCATATGACATTACTATTAAATATTATAGGTGCTGGCAAACTCGGCAAAACCTTCGGTTACTTACTTCAAAAGCATCCGAAAATTGATATTCAAGGAGTGGTCAATCGTTCCTTGGATTCAGGAAAAAATGCCTGTAAATTCATAGGCGCAGGGAAAGCCTATACTTCAGTTCATGATTTACCTCCAGCAGATATAACCTTAATAGCGGTACCCGATAACCAGATCAAGTATATCGTCGATAAACTCCATGGTTTAAACTCTATTAAACCCTCTAGTATTATTTTTCATTGTAGTGGCGCACTATCATCCTCACTGTTTTCTAAATTAGCCGTTCATTCATTAAGCATTCACCCCATTAAAAGTTTCGCATCCCCAGAAATTGGTATTCAAGCATTTTCAAGTTCCTTATGTACCTATGAAGGTGATATTCGAGCCATTGAGATTTTAATGCCTATTTTTTCAGACATTGGTGCGCGATGTATTCCCATTTCATCGACCAATAAATCCCTTTATCACGCCAGTTGTGTCATAGCGTGTAATTATCTTATTACACTTGCAAATGTTGCACAGCANNCATTGCTTTATGGAATCAGGTCTTAATAAAAAAAATGCCTTTGAAGCCGTGACACAACTTATGAGCGATGCATTAATTAATTTAATATCAACCCAAGAAACTAAGTATGCTTTAACTGGCCCCTTACAAAGAGGGGATCATGAAACAATCTTACAACATATTCAAAACATTCAGGATCCCGACATATTAGAACTTTATCAGCTTCTTGGTCAAGCGACCCTAAAATTAACCTCGCATGAAAAAGATGTTCTCACCAAACTAAAAAACTTATTAAAATATAGGAAATCAATACATGATTGATGTAAACCAATCCGAATTAGGAAAAAAATCCCAATACATTGCCGAGTACAATCCCGATATTTTATTCCCAATATCTCGACAAATCAAAAGAGATGAGATTGGTATACAGGCCAATCAAATTCCATTTTATGGATATGACTGTTGGAATCATTATGAAGTTTCCTGGTTAAATTCCAGAGGCAAACCACAAATCGCAATCGCAGAAATCATTTATGATTGTCATTCTCCAAACATTATTGAATCTAAATCATTAAAACTTTACTTTAACTCCTTTAATAATACCAAGATTGAAAATCTTGAAAAACTCACCACTATCATCAAAAAAGACTTGAGTACAAGAATTGGTGATGAGGTTCAAATAAAAATATTTAATCTTCAAGAAGCCCAAACTTATTATCAATGTAAAGTTCTCGAAGGTGATTGTTTGGATGATTTGGATATTTCAATGGAAACCTTTGATTTAAATCCTCAAATTTTAAAAACTGAATCAATGATAATCCACGAGATATTATACTCTAATCTTTTAAAATCCAATTGCTTGGTAACTTTTCAACCTGATTGGGGAAGTATTCAGATTGAATATCAAGGCCCTAAAATACATCGTGAATCGTTGTTACAATATATCCTTTCGTTTCGAAATCATAACGAATTTCATGAACAATGCATTGAAAGAATCTTCATCGATATTTTAAAATATTGCAAACCAATGAACTTGAGTGTTATGGGTCGATACACACGAAGAGGCGGATTGGATATCAACCCGTTTCGAACCACCGATCCGAGTCAAAATATCAAATTTAATCAACGTCTTATTCGACAATAGCTTGCTTAACTATTATGTTTGTTGGAGAGGTTAAAAAACGATTAGACATTATTAAAATAAACACACTAAACGGCAATAACAATGTCAAATCCTCCGGAAAAGTTATGTACTGGCGTCCTCCAAAGGAGCCAACATATGAAAATCCTAAAAAGGTCCACATATAAGTTATAAACCAAATCACAGGTCTTTCAAGACTTAATACACTTTTCTTTTGATAGGTTAATGTGATAAATAATCCAAACAATAATGCAATATTTAATTTGTATAAAACGTCAAAACCACACCAATACAACATTAAATTACATATAAAAAAGGCAATATGCGCAATTAGAAAAGGATATTTTAATTTAAAAGGCCGAGGAAAATCTGGCATTTGTTTTCGCATACCCAATAAACAAATAGGCCCAACAGCATAGGATAAAATACTCGCCGAGGATAAAAATGCAACTAACTTTTGCCAGCCGGGAAAAGGCAAGAATGATAATAAACCAACAATAAAATTTACATATAAAGAGACATAAGGAATTTGATATCGATTTTCTTTCATAAAAATCTTAGGCAAATGCTCATTTAAAGCCATACCATAAATAATCCGAGAAGTTGCAGCCGTATACACAAGCGTTGTCCCAAACGGTGAAAATGCAGCATCGATTAGTAATAATGTGGCAACAATACCCAAACCTAACAATAGTGCCAATCCTACAAGAGGACCGTCATCTCCTGGATAATGCAAATGCTGCCAACCGTCGATAATATATTCCTTGGGGATAGCCGTTAAAAAACTCCATTGCAACAAAAAATACAAGAGAAAACCAATAAAAATAGCACCAAGAATTGAAATTGGGAGATTTCGTTGGGGATTTTTAACTTCACCGGCCAACATCAATCCATTCTGAAAACCTGTAAAAGCAAAAGCAATTCCACCAGCTGATAAGGCCATAAAAATTTCTTTCCAATCCACCAAGTGCGATAAGTGAAAATTAACAGAGAATCTTGTTGGACTCATATACAATAACGATACAATAGCCGTTGTTGGTAGGATAAATTTGATAATGCTTGCAAAGGTATTATATTCACTTAGTTTTTTAATACCGAAAGTATTTAGGATGACAACACCGAACATGATAAAAAAAGCAACAATATAACCCATCGGGGATAATGATAAAGCGGGTGTATCTTTTAGTACAAGGCTGGGAAAAAAATGACTAGAATACTGTAAAATTGCCTGTACTTCGATAGGCGTCATCACAACATATGAAAGCCATGCCGTCCATGCAAATAAGAAACCCACTTCCTTTCCATGCGTATATGTTGGATAATTTGACAGTCCTCCTGAAACAGGCATCATTGAGCCAAGTTCACATAAGGGGAGCGCAATAAATATCATAAAAATGGCCGCAATAATCCAAGCCACAAGCGCATTAGTACCCGCAATTTGGGCACTGATGAAAGGACTAAATAACCAACCTGAGCCTATCATCCCTCCGGCGGACATTATTAAAATATTTACAGTTGAAATATCTCTTTTCAAAATAACTCCTTATCAAGTCCTTTTGCCTGATATTAGCATACTCAAAATAAGAATGTTATATTAATCCAGATTTGATTGTTTAATAAACAAATTTTATGTATTATTGTTAAACTAAAATATTTTACTTTCTCGTATCACCTGTATGGACATCTACGAAATTAATGAGATTATGCGCTCATTTCAAAATCTAAGCGCAGAAAACACCCAAGAGATCGAAGCCCAAAAACTAGACATCATACAAGCAATTTATGACAGCATAATCGACACATTTAATCTGTATCCGCAACCTACTATTGATGTAAATCAGCATAAATGTTGTTCTTCTTTCAATTATTTTTTTTATAATTCATTATTAATTACAAGCCTCTTTAAACATTCTTTGAGTAGTTTTTTATTTGGAATTACACTTTTAGAACTCATTCCTGGCATTTCGCACATGCAGTCAATGTTGATTTCGATCATATACACCTTTCTGGATTCAATAATTTTTTATGCCATTGAGATTTCATATTTGAAAAAAGCACTTAATATTCAGGATGATTATGATGCTATTTGCGAACTTATGGATACATACATTCTCCAGCTCAAATTAGTTAAAGCGATTAATCAAGAATTAGCTTCAGGAAATTCGACATTATTTAGCAAGGAAGAATATCATGCATATTTAGAATGTGTGGTATTACTAAACAATGATATCATTCAAAAATTTTCAAAAATTAATGAACATCAAGATTCAACACTCAAATGCATCATTAAAAATTTAATCATCCTTATTGGTGCCATTTCTAAAATTGCAGGAAGCTACTTTATTGCAAAATCATTACTATTAACATTTGCAGCTTCATTGGTTGGCACGCCATTTGGAATTCTATTTATAGCAACCATTATTTTTGGTGGCGTGGGATTTTTTTATGCGCTTGGAGAACATAGTATTTCAAAGCTCATCAACCCAGAAATGGAGAGTTTTAATAAATTAAAACGAAATTATATTGGTTTTGAAAATGATAGGCCCAAACATGAAAATGCGAGCAGACGTATTCAGAATTTTTTTAATCGTATAGCTGATCCAAACATTCAAGATGTGCCGCTTTGCGTTGCTGTATGAATGCTTTTCCAATAGAAATTAGATTATAAAATAGGATAGTTATCAATAAATTATGCAACCATGTCGTTGTAAACCATTTAAATATTGGCAGAATCGCCAAAACGCCTAAGCAGCCCCCTAAACTCACAAAAAATGTTCGCTTTAAAGGAATTTTTTTCTGTTTTAAGAAAACCAGGGTGGTTAAAGGTTGCTGCATGGCACCTGCTGTTGTCATAATTGGAAATGCAACCGCAGGGGAAACATTTAATAAAAATAAAACGCCTTGTACCATCGCAAATAAACCAATACCCACACTTGTTAAAGCGCCACATACTAACATAGCGAAAAAACCAATTAAAAGTTTCCATGATGTTAGCGCTGTTAAGTTTCCGCCAACCGGCATCAGATTCAGTTGTTTACTGATAATTAAGCAAATTATAAATGAAAAACATATCATCATTGAAAAGCGAATTGCTTGTTTACTTAACTTACTGACAACATGTCCGCCTAATATTCCGCCTATACATGTTCCTAGAACCAACACAATTAAAGTTGTCATATCAACATTTATCAGTTGCATAAAAAATATAGCTTCTAGAGCACCAGGGACAATCTGTGCGCCATTAACCATTGGGGGTAATTCTTCATCGGAAAAAGTATTTAAAAATTTTGCCAACGCAATATTAACTGCAAAACTTCCAACGCCAATACAATCTGCTACAAATGCTAGAAATCCACTTGCCATCAACTTAATTTTTTGCGGCGTGGATAATACGTTACAAGATTGCAGAGGATATTGTTGAAACATTACCCAAACACACCACCCAGTTAACACCAACATCAAGAAAATAATTACTGAAACCACAATAAACTTCCATACAAAAAGAGAAATTATAACATATTTTTTTCAATAAAATTGCAAATCCATCCCAATTCGCATGGTTAAAAAATAGATCAAAAGTTCTAATAGAATATTTATAGACTTTTTTATGAAAAAAATATTGTATTATCATACAATAATGCTAACGTAAAAATGATTATTAATCGAAGTGGAGGTCGTATTATGGCAAAAAAAATCATAGTTTTTTTGAAAATAATTCGCAACAGCCTGCTATTATAGGTGCTATCAGGTTTATAGGACTATACGCTGGAATCATGTTGTTTGCGCCAACTATATTTCAAAACGCAGCGACAAGTAATGGTTGCGCATTCTCAGGTTTAATAGGTACATCTTGCTCGTTGTTTATCGGCTATTTAGTTCCATTTGTGTTGATTGTACTTACAAGTACATTTCTTACCATGGGATTGTATTCAATATTTGCGCCTGAACCACCGACACAAAAAGTTTTAAAAGCAGGTAAAGAAATGCTGCGGAATATGTTTTCACAATTTAATACTGGCAGTCGTGCCACTGTCGATACCATTGAAGATGTTTCACATCGGAATGGATGTTGTTAAAAAATTCCATTGAAAGGAAAACAGAAGCCTAAAAATTAGGCTTCTGTGCGCGGTTATTCTTCAGTGACAGATAAAACCACTACGTTTTCAACTGGCACATCTTGATGACCATGCTGAGAACCTGTCTTCACTTTTGCAATAGCATCAACAACATCCATTCCTTCTACAACTTCACCAAATACACAATAACCATAGCCCTGCATATTTTCAGCTGAAAAATTTAAGAAATTATTATCAACCAGGTTAATAAAAAACTGTGCTGTGGCTGAGTGAGGATCGCTCGTACGAGCCATAGCAATCGTGCCTCTTTTATTGGTTTTTCCGCTCTTTGCTTCATTTTTAATTGGTTTTTGTGTTGGCTTCTGCATCATTTCTTGCGTAAAGCCACCACCTTGAATCATGAAACCACTGATAACCCTATGAAAAATCGTGTCATCAAAAAAACCATTCTTTACATAAGACAAAAAATTTTCTGATGTTACAGGTGTATTTTCAGTATCTAAATTAATCTTAATATCCCCTTTTGAGGTTTTCATGATAATCATTTGTTCATTACCTTTTTAAAATTATAAAAATCGCATGATATCATAACAATTAAAATGATGCGAAGTCGTGTATTGGTTCAATAGATATGAGACTAAGCGACCTCCAGATAATGTTGTTGATAATAACTCACAGGAGTTGACTATTTCAATGCTTGATGTGATGTGGTTTACTAAATCCGGACACCCCAGTTAAGCGATAATATAAAAAAAAACTGGAGTAAAAGATGTCTCAAAGAAAGAAAAATTCAAAAGAATTTAAAATCGATGCTATTAATTTAGTAAAAGAACAAGGTTATAGTTGTACTGAAGCAGCTAAAAGTCTCGATATTGCTAATGATTTACTAAATCGCTGGATACGAGAGTATGAAAAATTGGATAAAAATGAAGTTTTTCGAGTTAATGGCAAATTAACGCCTGAACAATTAGAAATCCGTCATTTAAGAGAAAAGAATCGCCGTTTAAAAATGGAGAAAGAAATACTAAAAAAGGCCAGTGCCTGTGTGTCATAGAAACACCATAAATACGCAAGGACAGCGCATTATCTTGGTAAAGCTATAAGTAAGATGATGGTAGGCCCATCGGTATCGGTTATCAGAATTTGGTATCAAACTACTTCAAGCTGCTCTTTTTAAGAGCAAGAGTGGTGAGCGTTGAAGAAAAGTCGAGAATACTCGGTAGGTATGGATTAGAAAGACGAATAACAATGAACCACCGGTGAAGCGTCGTTAGCTTTTAATGTAGAAGTGTGATTACCAAGGGAAACTGCCTTAAACAAGCTGATTTATTGTGCCTGTCAAAAAGTGTTGGAAAAATGGAATCAACCCATGCATAATTGGGGTGCTATCGTTTCCCAATTGCAGATATTTTTTGATGATAGATTGCATTTGGGCTTAAAATGATAATTGAGGTGACACAGTTCGATGAACACTCTCATAGATTAAAATTAGAGATCCAATCCTTAGTTTTATCTCATGCTGAATTCGTTGAATTGTTGATTTCAAGCGCTTAAATTATACTAATTGACAAAATAAAAAGTCATTGGCTATTTGGTCACGAGACTGTGAAAAAGTCTTGTTGGTACGCTATTAATCCAAAGTCCAATAATACAGTTTGGCGTTTCTTCACAATTTCGGGTTCAAAACTACCTAATCTATCTCGAGGGGTTTCTAGTTCAAAAGAGCCTGTCTCAGACTTAATGGTTTTGCTCATTTTGCCATTACGGCGGTTTGGCGTGTTTTCTTCATGGCAATCATTTAAATGAGATTCCATCTCTCCTTCAAGAGCAGCCTCTAATAATTGCTTAATTAGTGGTGTTAATACCCCATCTTTGCCAGTTAGTGATTGGCCTGATTTAATTTGAGTTAATGCTTCTTCTTTGAAATCTTCAAAGTTGAAATGATTTAAATCTATTTTTTTACTGCTCATAACCACCTCTTATTAATTGTTAAAAATTATAACAGATTAAAAGAGGTGACACAGTTATTTAAAACACTACCCAGAAATACTATTTACGAATTTTAGCAGAATCGTTCCTAGAAATAAAATGACCGAGGAACGCAAATTCTTCTTTGATTGACTCAACCAAATTTGGATTTTTTTCTGCATGCGATATTAAGATGTGACTCACTTCACGATGTAATGATTGTTGAAAATATTCAGGTAACATAATAATAGATTCTAATAATGCCTCGCGAGCAGGTTCGGGATCTATGGATATGTGCCTCACATAATGGTTCAAATGTTTTCTAAATTTTAAAAGTCCCTGTGGATTTACCAACTCTAGAACCTTTATATCGAACTGCTGCAAAGTCGTATCTAAGATATTAGATAAAAGTTCATTGGAAACTTTTAAGCATGTGATTTTGTCATGGATATCATTCATAGCAATTTCTATTTGTGCTGGAGTTAACATTTTTAAATGATCAATTATTTTACCAAATTGCTCCTGATTACTAGAAGGATTTGCTAAAAATTCTTGTAAAATAGTTCTATAATCTTCTTTTACAGGTCTAAAAATACTGCTGCGATGTATAGATGAAGCAGCCCTTTCAAGAGACGAAAATAGGCTTTCAAGCTCTTCCGAATGCTGTCGGAGCCTGTCAAAAAATGATTTATATAGCCCTTCAGCCTGACCAATCATTTTTAAGTCTCTTAATCCTTCTTTTAACTCCTTTCGGATGGATTGACGCACACTTTCGGGACATGTCTGTATAAAATCATATAATTTTTTTTTACAATTATCGAAAAGTGGGGAATTATGATATAAATAATTTAAAAAATTATTGACGAGTCCCATTGAAGAAGTTGCAGCAACTAGAGTTGGCTCATAGGCGCTTAGATGAATGAGTTGGTGATACTGTTCAGGGTTATAAAGTAAATCATAGTGCCCTGGATTAGTTGTATATAATAAAGAAACTTTAAATCGACCAGGGGTATCACCAAAACAATGCGTGAGCTCAGGTAAGTACTTATCCACTCGATGTTGTTGAGGCCAAACCAAATCAAATTCAATACCTAACTCTTTTGGAAAAGATTGTATACTAATCCCCTCAGCCTCCTGACCTAACCTTAAAATAGTTGGAGTGTCATCATCAATCAAGTATTTTAAATCCTCGGACAACCATTGTTTACCCATAAATGCATTTAAACATCGAGCACTTTGAATCATTTGCGCATCTAAACTTGAATGAGAATGTCGCAGCTCTTCTTCAAACTCATCGACAGTGTTCCAGCACTTACCCCGACTTNNACGTAACAATAAAAGGTATAATTTTATCGTCAAATCGACCATCATAACCCCCGATTATACGCTCAAATTTATCCCTTAAATCTAAAAATAATTTCTCTCGATCGGGCGACATAATGATTTGCTCGATCAATCCAACCATCACTGCTCGATAATAACAATTCCCATCTCCACGAATAGAACGAAATCCAGGATATTGTTCCTTAAAACCATTTTTATTTTCAATGCACTCACCGACTTGAGTTTCATTTGGCGGGGTTTCGCCTCTTTCCCTTTGTCGTTGGGTGATCTGTTCCTTATAAGCAAAGTATTCCTCAATAACCCCTTCCACAAGACGGCCAAACTTTGTGTCCAAGTCTTGAAGTTCAGAGCTTTTTAACGATGTTCCTTCTCGAGATTCATTCAGTGTCTCTTCAAAAAAGTACATTTCTTCAACAAATCGTTGTGTATCTTGACTTTTTTGAATCGATACTAAGTCGTCAAACTGTTTTAAAAGTTGTGCGTAGGTCGCCATATGCACTGCCATGAAGTTATCTTTAATTCAGTATAGCAAAAAATATACAGGTTAAATTTTAAGCAAAAATTTTTTTTTAATTGATGAGAATTTGAAGATAAATATTTATGAAAATTATTGTGTAAAAATTCAATTAATTATGTCTATTATCAATAGTCCCCAATTCTGTAGTTTCCAGAATTAAATTACAAAACGTTAATTCTAGCAACAAAGGAAACTGTTGCCCCAGGATGTTTGGTTTCTACAATAATCTCTTTTTTTAACAACAAAAGGGAGTCTTCGGCGCTACGTTGATTGAATTAGATCTGTATATTACATTTCAGGGCTTTTATTAGGTGGTACTTCAACTGTAGACTTTAAAATGAGAATATATATTTTGAAAAGTCCCAAAATTTGACAGTTAAATAATTATCAGGATAATTGTCCTCTTTACACCTTCAGCATGATTCCAATGTTTGATTTATCTGCAAAACAAACAAAGTCTATTTTAAAACATCGTGAAGAAATCAAAGCTATTCTAAATGGTCAGGATAAGCGATTATTAATAATCGTCGGGCCTTGCTCAGCATGGCCTGATAAAGCCGTCTATGAATATGCAAAAAAATTACAAAAACTGCAAATGGAAGTCTATAAACATTTAAAGTTAATCATGCGCGTCTATCCTCATAAATCTCGAACCCAACTCGGATGGGTTGGTCCGTTATATCAACCCAATCCTTTTTTACCCTGTAATGTTAGAGAGGGTATGCAATATACCTCAAATATGATAAAAAAAATTATCGAACTCGATTTACCCATTGCCTCAGAAATCATTAATATCCAACTTCCTCGTGAATACTGGCTTTTATTTTCTTGGCTTGCTGTTGGTGCTCGCTGCACAGAAAGCTCCGAACATCGTATTTTTGCCTCTAATTTAAATATTCCCGTTGGTTTAAAAAATTCAACACATGGAACAACGCAAATTGGGATTAATAGTGTACTGGTGGCTCAAACGCCAAATATCACCATCAACGGTTATGATGAAATTAAAACCGATGGGAATGATTATGCGCATCTTGTTCTTCGTGGCGCTGATAAAAAACCCAATTTTTCCAATGAACATCTAGAACATATTTCCAAAAGTATGTTAAATCTTAAAATCAAAAACCCTGCCGTACTTATTGACGTCAGTCATGATAATTCCATCATTAATCAACAAAAAAATTATAAATTTCAACCACGAAATATTTTTTCAATCATACAAAATATTGCAAATCAACCAGAACTAAAAAAGATAGTAAAAGGATTTATGATTGAAAGTTTTATTAAAGAAGGACATCAAAATATTAATATCACAAAAAAACAAGATATTGATATGACCGGTTTATCAATTACTGATCCCTGCATCGATTGGGACACTACAGAAAAATGCTTAAAAAAATTGTATAGCAGAATCACTGCGTCGCAGTGATTCTGCTGAAAATTAATACGTCGTTAAACTATATCGAACAACGTAATCTTCTTTCTCAAATCCAATATTCCAAGTCAACGTTAAACTTTCAGGTGTTTTTATTTTAGGAATTTTCAAATTAAAAGTTAAATCTGCTTTTGCTGGATCTTCGTGTTTAATCAAGTCTAAAAAGAATACACCATAATCTGTGTTATATTCTGAGTCACATATCTTTTGCGCATTCGATGCCAACATTCCAAAACACGCTTCTGTTGGATAAGCATAAGCCTCCCTTGCATTTACAAAAATTGTATATGGTGTTTTATTGTTGATTTGATGCCGAATATAACCGATATCTGCAAAAGATGATAAAGATAAAACGAATAGGAACAAAGCAGTAAATTTTTTTAACATATTCACATCCTCAAATTAATAGCGCTAATATTCTATACTATGATAATTATAAATTCAATAATATAAACAAAATTATCAAATTGTTTATATATAAATCAAAAGTCGTTTTTTGTACTATAATTATATCAAAGCAATTCAGGATATTGTCATGAGCATAAGCCAATGGGAAAAAACGTCCAAAAATAAGTTCGGGACCACTTACCGTTCACTCGATAATCAAGAATTATTAATCGTTCCCAGTACTGCTATTCCCATTGAACACCTTGCGCAAGCATGGCAAGATGTTAATGGGGAAAAAGCGTCGATTGTGATGGACCCTGAATTAGGCCAGGGTATTGTCGTTCCTCATCATATTCGTGTAACAGGACTTTCGATAAATGAAATTATCATTAAACTTCTGCAAATCTATGAAGGTACAGGAAGAATTCTTCTAGACAAAAATTTAAATTTTTTCAAAGATGCTTCAGGGCATGTTTATACAAATGAAGTCTTTCTTGCTTTAAATCTAACTGAAAAACATTTCGAAATAAATCAAACCGATAGAATATTATATGAAACACAATTTAAACAAGATATATTGTTTAACGCCAAACCTGCTGATATTGTAAAATCAACTTTAAAAGCACTCATCTTTATATCTCAATGCCGACCTGACATCATTGATCTATCATATTTATACCAAAATATGCCATCTATTCTTCTCATAGCAAATGGATTCCTTCCTAGGGGTGAAGAGAATCTTGAAGTTGCTTTAAATGAACTAAAAAAATATTACCCCGAGAATGAAGAACTTTGTAGAGTTAAAAATAATTGCGCTGAAATTTTAAATATGTATAAAACATCCAAAGAAAATGAACTCTCAATTCATTCTGGGAATACACGAAGAAAAATTCAAGTACTCGATGAACTTATTGAAAACATAAATCGGGCTCATTTTTTAGAAGATATCATTAAAACCTTACAAACTTTTCTTCCAAAAAATCGCGAACTTATGCTCAATCCCCATCATCATGGCGGATTATTTAGACAAGTAGTCAAACAATGTTTAGCACTTCCCGAATTTAAAGACATTTCTTCAATTTACACTTTAAAAGAAGAATGTATTGAAATGATTGCGGATTATCAAAAATCAAAAAAAACTTTAGCTAGGGTTAAATCATTTTACTCTAAATCACAAGATAAAATATTCGAACTTGACCTTCTTATCGATCAGATTTTGAAATCCAATACACCACTTGATATTTCCGGTTGTTTAGATGAATTTAAAGAAAAAAATAAAGACTTATTTAAAAAACAAACTGGTGAATTGATGCAATGTCTAGAGAATTGCAAAACCAAAATTGATGAATATTTAGATAAAAACGAACACCTACCCACTGCTCATCCATAATTAGGTAAAAAATAAATCAAAAACATAGAAAGTATATAAAATACATACTGAACTTATTGATTATCTTAAGCAGCTCTTTCTATAATATCTACTGTTAAAAGATAATAATTTCTATTGTCTTAAAAAGGATTTTCTTTTTATGTATCAAACACCGAAGCATCTTTTTCAGTTTTTTAAAAATTCCGTAAAAAAATATCCGTATCAAAAAGCGCTTGTGTGTAATGATATCAGTTATTCTTATCATGAATTAAATTCACGAATCAACCAATTTTCAAATTATTTAATCAGTCAAAATATAAAAGCTGGTGATTATGTTTGCGTTTTGTTAGATCGCTCGCATCTTAATTACATTTGCATGCTTTCATTACACCAATTAGGAGCCATATATGTTCCCATTGATGTTAAATATCCTAAAGATCGCATTGAGTATATTCTTCAAGATTTAGATGCAAAATTCTTGATTACACAAAGACAACATTATCCAAATATCTTGATTAAAAATAGGATAGAACTTGATGCTATTGAATCCGCATTATCTCAATATCAAACTAAAATACATGTTGAATCACCAAACCATGATGATTGTTATGTCATTTACACGTCTGGAACAACTGGCAATCCCAAAGGGGTCAGCATTAGTCACCGAAACATTTGTCAATATATATCATCTGCGTCCAAAGTTTATAATATTTTGCCAAAAGACAACATATATCAAGGATTTTCATTATCTTTTGATGCATCCATGGAAGAAGTCTGGATGGCTTTTTCCCATGGCGCTACTCTTGTTGTATGTACTTCTGAAGACATTAGATCGGGTGTTGGCCTAAAGGATTTTTTGAATCAGCATCAAATTTCTGTACTTAGCACAGTTCCTTCTTTACTCGCCCTGATTGAACATGATATTCCAAATTTACGCTTAATCATCTTGGGCGGAGAAACTTGCCATTTACAACAAATCCAATCATGGTTCTCCCCAAAACGTAGGATTATCAATAGTTATGGACCAACAGAAGCAACTGTTGTGAGTACTTATGCTGAGCTTCAACCTGAGCACAATATTACAATTGGTCATCCTCTGCCTGATTATGAAGTATTTATTATCGATGAAAATCTTGAAATTCTGCCTCCCGGTGAAACAGGCGAATTATGTATTGGTGGATTTGCAATATCGAAAGGATACATCAATCTTCCAGAGTTAACTGATAAAAAATTTATATCTCACCCTCATCATCAAGAACAAAAAATTTATCGCTCGGGAGATTTAGCTAAAATAAATGCATCAAACAACATTGAGTTTTTAGGTCGTATGGATGACCAAGTCAAACTTCGCGGATTTAGAATTGAGCTCAATGAAATTGAAATAAAAATGTGTCAATTTCCTGGGATTATACAAGCTGTCGCTCAAGTGATTTATGAACCCACTCCAACGCTGATAGCTTTTTACGAACTTGATGTAAGAAATAAAAATATAGAGATGAATGATATTTTAGCCTTTCTGCAGCAAACACTTCCGCCTTTTATGATACCCAATCATCTAGAGAGACTTGATAAATTTCCGCTTTTACCAAGTGGAAAAGTTAACAAAAAAGCACTCCCTGAACCCAATATGCATATATACGCTCAGAATGATATTGTTGCTCCAAAAAATGAACAAGAGCAACTTATCGTTGATATTTGGTCAAGTATATTTAAAAATACAATATCAACACATAGCCATTTTTTCTTTGATTTAGGCGGTCATTCATTATTTGCAGCCCAAGTGGTTTCAAAGCTTCGCCAACATGTTGGTTTTGAGCATGTATCTATCAAAGATCTATATCAATATCCAAGCGTGGAAGCCCTCGCAACACAATACAAAATTAAAAACACCCACCCCCCTAATCAGGGCAAATCAGACACCAAAAGACATATAGCCTCGAATCTTTCTTATTTTTTTAGCAGCATCGGGCAATTCTTTGGTGCACTATTAAGTATTTCTATTCATTCATGGCCTGTATTGCTAATATGGCTTTATCTAAATCATTCACCCCATATCAATACTTTTCAATATGTAGGGATGATATTTTTTGCTTTCCTCTACCCCTTATTTGGTGCCACACTTATGGTTGGAATGAAATGGTTGATTTTGGGACGCGTAAAGCCAGGCCAATATCCTCTTTGGGGTATCTATCATTTCCGAATTTGGTTATTTCATTGTATTGAAAAAAACTTTATCCATTTACTTTATTTCTATGGTACACCCTTTATCAACTTGTATTTTAAAGCCATGGGCGCCAAAATAGGAAAAGATGTTTATATTGGAAATTTATCTCGAAAGACATTTGGTGTCATTTATGACCTAGTAGAAATTGGAGACTACTCATCCATTGGTCTTGATAGTCAAATTTGTAATCAGTATATTAAAAATGGATACATACATATAGGACCGGTTTTCATCGGAAAAAATTGCTATATCGGTAATCGAGCATTGTTAAAACCTCACACAATTATGCATGACTATAGCTATCTCGATGAAATGGCCTGTTTAACCGAGTCATCTACAATCCCTAGCCATGAATTTTTTACAGGTTCACCCGCAAAATCAATGCCAAATGCTCAGCAATTTACACTTCTAAAAAATTTCAAATCTTCTCAAAACCCCTTATCCCAAGTTATTTATTTATTATTAAGCTACTTCATGATCATTAGTTCATCTCTTATCAATGGCTTAAGTTTTTTATTTTCTTTTTGTTTAGTTTTAACATGCTATAAACATTTTACCCCCTTGATGACAATATTTGTTTTGACACCTTTTATCACTTTAATTGGGATATTATGTCACTTCAGTGTTCTAAAAGTTTTTCTATCAAGCACGTACAAAAAAACTAAAAAAGGAACTTTTGTCCGCCAATCTTTAACTTATCTCAGATATTGGTGGGATATGACTTTACTTTTAAGTCCTCAGATTGGCATCTTGTCTGATACGTTATTTGCTCAATACGTTTTTCGTTTTTTAGGAATGAAAATCGGTAAAAATTGTGAAATTGGTGGATTTTTCCTAGCACCCATTGATCTTATAGAATTAAAAGAACAGGCATTCGTAGCCTCAAGTCCTTCATTGGCCTGGCCGATCATTCATAATGGGGTTATTCATTTTGACCATTTACTATTAAAAACAAATTCTTTTATTGGTAACTGGTCATATATTAGACCAAATGAAATTATTGGCCAAGAAACACTAATTGGGGTCACATCGCTCACTCCAGAAAGACATCAAGCCGAAAAAGATAATACAGGTTGGGTCGGTATTCCGCCTATATTTTTACCTAAAAGAGAAGAATTTAAGGATATTCCTGAATCATTCACAACCAAACCAAGTAAATCCCTGATTTTACAGCGCGTGATATTAGAGACGATTCGAATCATTCTACCGTTTCAATTGCTCACCATGTGTTTGGTTTTTATTTATTTCATGACCACGCGCTTATACAGCACAACCACTCCGCTCAGGACACTTTTATTAACGCCATTGATCGAGATTTTCGTATTTATGGGTGGCGTGTTTTTAATTATTGGTTTTAAATGGCTATTAATTGGAAGGCTCAGACCCACCATTCAACCCTTATGGAGTCGGTATATTTGGAAATATGATATGATTGAATATCTATTCATTTCCTTTATCAATCCATTATTTGTTAACTTTTTTATTGGTACGGTTTTCTTCAATTTATTTTTACGTCTAATGGGCTGCAAAATTGGCAAAAAAACTTATATTGGGACACTTTTAATTTCTGAATTTGATCTGATTCGCATTGGAAATTATTCATCTATTGATGACTCAACACTCGTTCAGTGCCACCTTTACGAGGACAGAATCTACAAAACCTCGTATTTAACCATTGGTGATTATTGTGATGTCGGCATCAGTGCAACGATTCTTTACGATACCACTATGGAAAATTTATCCTCTTTAGGTGATAAATCTTTGCTCATGAAAGGAGAGTCATTACCTAAAAATACAAACTGGCAAGGAAGTCCTGCACATTTTTTACTTCATCAAACAAATTATTCAACTTCAAAAATGGACATTGAAGATACCTCTTCGCTTCCACTCACCTCATAGTATGATAAATTTTTTTCTTGCAATGCTGTTCCCGTTAATAATGAGATTGTACCCTTTCAACCTGATTTTGAATAACACCAACCATTTTATCCAATATGCCTTTAGAATTGTCCATTTTTTCTTGTAAAAATGACAATTCTTTATTGATATCTAATGCCATTTTTTTGACTTGCTGAATCACAAATGATTCTCTAAAACCAATTTGTTGTGCAAGCTTATGCCAATGGCGAGCTTGAATAAGTCTTAACTGATACTCACCTCCAATTTTCATCGCCATTTTATCTTTTCCATGTGTAGAATAAATTACGGTGGATAATAAATCATAACATGGTGCTAAGCTGACGCCATTTTTTTGATAAACGACTGAGAAATTTTTCCCATGGGCATCTGTATTCCCAATCAAAAAGTTAAAAATCATAAGTTTTAACAATCTTAATTTATCAATTCCTGGCATCCGTCCCGATTGAATAAATTCATCCATCACATTAAAGCAATCGGAAATGCTTGGCCCTCCTTCATTCTCATATTTTATTTCAGGTGGAATATTAAGAATTTGACAAAAATCTTCTTGGTGCAAGCGTGTAATTTGTCCTTTATAAATCGTTCTATCATATCGCTCGACAACATAAAATGAAGTTTGATTGATTTTATAAATTTGGACATTTGGGCATATCAAACCAATTCTTTTAGCCAAGATCATACAAAAAAACTCATTGAATACTGTATCATTAAACCCAGGAATATTGGGTTTAATGATATGCGTGGAAGGCGTTGTTCCTTTGGGAATGGCAATTTTGCCATCAATAAATGCAATCATTAATTTGCACTGAGCACCTGCGGCAGAAATTCGAATATCGTCCTCTCCAACTAAAAAAGGACGATTTTCCAAAGAACGCATAACATCAAGTGCTTCCTGATTTTCCAAAACAATATAATTGGACTCTTGTCCCCCTTTTGAAGTAGGATGAGGTTTAATCGAAACCGCTCCAGCACACTCACCACCAATCGCTTCTAATAATCCAAAAATATTCTTTTCCGATATTTGTAAATATTTTGCTAAACGATAACGAACCCCTTCGTCTGGAAGAAGGCCGGAGAAATAAGGTGCAACAATAGAATGTGTATAAATATCGTGACTTAATGGCATTGTCATTGAGATTGGGCGAGCTGTTGGCAATTGCAAATATTCTTTATCATATGAAAAACATAATTTTCCTTGTTGAGAAACCAGTTCTCCGACATAAATATCGTGCAAAAATACCGATAGTTGTTTTTTTTTCATGCTTCATGCCCCCAATCGCAGATTGTTTCTAAGCCAATACCTAAAACATTCAGCACAAATAGCACTTTTGCGACATGAGCTGTTTCTTTTCCACTTTCAAGTTCTGAAATAAAACGGCGGCCCAAACCAGACATTCCAGCAACATCCGCCTGTGTCAATCCTTGTAATTTTCGTGTTTGTCGAATAATCAGGCCTAAATCCTGTATATTTCTAATCACATGTCGAGACATTGTATATGTTACCGTAAGGGAGCATTAATTCATTTATAGCACAGGAATGAGAAAAAAGATACCGAACGGTATCTTTTTTAAATCATATTCATCCATTTTAATAAAATGATCCTTAACGGGTGCATTTTAAGCTAAATCTTGGAGAAATTCGGGAATTCGTTGACTAAGCCAAAAGAACGGTTGATGGCTTTTATCACGGGAAATAAATCCAACATGTCCGCCATATTTTGCAATCTCCAAAATCACATGCATTGATAATTGAGATTCTGTAGGTAGACACTTCGGCGTCATAAACGGATCATCTAAAGCATGAATGATTAATGTTGGCACTTGAATCGCTTTTAAATAGGGAACACAACTGCTGGCTTGATAATATGATTTAGCACTTGAGAAGC
>DDPL01000016.1:0-9340 GCA_002342175.1 Legionellales bacterium UBA2469
GACATTTTCATGGAGTTTTCACAGCAAAGAACATCAGTTGAAGAATCCAGTTTAGATAAACTGGCGGAGAGACAGGGATTCGAACCCTGGGAAGGTTGCCCTTCAACGGTTTTCAAGACCGCCGCAATCGACCACTCTGCCACCTCTCCGTCGCAAATAATATTATAATTCAGCTGGTTAATGCAACTACTTTTTTAGTTTTTTTATCTTTTTTTTCAAAAACATATCGAGTAAGATGAAATAGTCATCCCTGCTTATACAATAATTAAAATTTGGACTCAAAATGATAAAAAAATTTATCCCTATTGGATTGTTAATGTTATCTAGCATCTGTAACGCTGCATTGATTTGGGAGAAAGTTGAAGAAGCCAAACCCAATAGTATTAAAGATATTACATTTCGAGCACGTGTTCCCCATGGATGGTTTATCGCTTATGCTAAAAAGAGCTATCATTTAGCCAATGAAACCATCGATTTTGGAACCATGTTTTTTTATCCGGATGAAAATCATGAATGGACTCTTTGAAAGCATCGTTATTGTTATCATTGGCATGTTGATTGGCAGCACCATCAATATGCTGGTTTATCGACTTCCAATCATTTTAAAATTGAAAAAATGCCAACACCCATTTGAGCATTTCAATTTATTTTTTCCCCGTTCTCATTGTCCATCATGTCATCACATCATTGCATGTTGGCATAATATACCCGTTATTAGCTATATCATGTTACGGGGTAAATGCGCGTATTGTCATGCAAGCATTTCCAAACGGTATATTTTTACCGAACTGGCATTCCCAGTTCTGATGCTCGGGATATATATTTTTCATCCCGATTGGCAATATGTATTTTTGGGTACATGGTTTTGCATTTTAACTTATACCATGTCTGCTATTGATACCGAAATGATGATTCTCCCAGATGTCCTCAATTATATATTATTATGGACGGGCCTATGGATTAACTCTTTTCATTATATTTGCTCACTGGATCATGCCGTTTATGGGGCGATGATGGCCTATATCAGTTTATGGGCAATTTATCACATCTTCGTAAAACTCACAGGTAAACATGGCTTTGGCTATGGAGATTTCAAATTATATGCAGCCATTGGCGCATGGTTTGGTATCACTCAAATCTTTTTCATTCTCATTGTGGCTTGTGTAGTGGGCATTGCTATTGCATTGGTTCAAATGACTATCCACAAACATAAAAAATGGAAAGAGCCAATGCCTTTTGGACCGGCTCTTGCTATAGCGGGTTATTTATTTTTATTGTGGAACTAAACGACCCCCTCCAGTCGATATCGTTGTAATTGTTCCATCAAACAAGGTCCTTTTATTTTGATTCTAGAAATGAATTTTGGCAAATAGTCCCAGGCTTCAGCTTTTTCTAAAGCATTGGCAATCATTTGATAAGCCTTCATTGGATCCTTCGGTTCTCCCCATCCATTCAAATGACATAAACCCAATAAAAGATGTGCATCAAGGCTTTGTTCAGAAACTTTAGATATCATCAACAAAGCATGTGCATACATGGCACGATAATCCTTTTTATGTAATTCATTTTCAAATAAACCATCTGATAACCATTGCTCTTTTGCTGCGGCATGAGCTAAAACTTCCCGACATAACCATAACCTGGCTTTGACATCACCAAGTCGAGCGGCTTTTCGATAAGTTAATTTCTGCATCTCCTGGGCATAAGGATAATCTTTTAATCCAATACATCTCCCATATAACTTCCCTAATTGGTGATATATTTTAATTTCCTGTTGAAATTTCTGGTCAGAATCATCATATGATTTGACCAATCGAGCTAGTTTTAGTTGAGTAATTAATTTTCTTTCTTTCCGTTTGATTAACCACGAACGCATTTCAAAATCCTTATTGTAATTGTTGAGGCTGAGAGGACAACATCCAATCTAAAACTTTCATACCGATTAAAATCAGGCCAATGGCCATAAAAACAATTAAAAATGTTTTCTTCGATTCACGAGCCTTTTGTCGTCGCTCTGGATCAACTGGCATTTCCAAGTCTTCTGGATTAATTTCTAATAATTTGTTATCAATGTGATTTGATGCATATTCAGTGATAAGAAAACATAAGACTGCAAAACCTACCAAAGATCCCCAAATCCACCAAGCACCTCGTGCGGGATCAATAGCATAATTATCTTGTAACCAATTTATAAATTCAAAAATAAATAAAGGTATTCCATTAATGTTGTTAAACATCACAAACGGAATTAGATACAAAGCAATGCCAACAGCAAAAAGCCCTAGGACCATGAGTATCATGCCTACTAAAAATAATTTACTATTTTGTTGATATCGACTTTTTTCCATGTCAATTTATACATTTTAGTCTCACTTCTTTTCAACATAGCAAATGTAAACGCATTTGCCAAGGTATAAGGAATGATTCATGCCGAACATGCGCACTGTTTTTTTAGTCTCTGATGGTACCGGAATTACCATTGAATCCATGGCGCATAGCCTATTATCTCAGTTTCCTGATCTTAATTTCTGTTATCAATCCCACCCCTATATCGACACTCCGGAAAAAATGCAATTTGTTGCAGAAAAAATTCAAGAAACCTTTACTCAAAGCAAAATAGAGCCTTTGATTTTTGTCACGATGGTCAAAACACAAATGATCGATCAATTTCATCAATTACCTGCCCACGTTTTTGATTTCTTTACGCCGATGGTGGATGAACTTGAAAGCATTTTAAAAGTCAAAGCTTTAGATGCGATTGGACGCGCGCATGGATTTAATAGTCCTAAACGATATGATCAACGTATTGATGCAATCAATTATGCTTTAGCCTGCGATGATGGACTAGGCAATAAGGATTATGACAATGCAGATGTTATTTTAGTAGGTGTATCTCGTTGTGGAAAAACACCGAGCTGTCTTTACATGGCTTTGCAATTTGGGATTTATGCTGCAAATTACCCAATTACGGAAGAATCCATCGATGCCCATCAATTGCCGCAAATTTTAAAACCTTATAAAAATAAACTATTTGGTTTAACCATTTCACCAAAACGATTGCACCAAATACGCCAGGAGAGAAAACCTCATTCTCGGTATGCATCTCTTGATCAATGCCAGTATGAAATCAAAAGTGTTGAATCTTTATTTAAATCACAACAAATTCCTTTCCTTGACTCCACATACTATTCGATAGAAGAAATCTCAACACGTATTTTAAGCCAACAAGAAATTCAACGACGCCTTTAATTAAGGCGTCATCAACTGGTAAAAATCATCCATTCCAAGGTGATACCAATCCGGATTGCTTAAAAACTGTTGTTGGATCTCCTGGCAGCGTTTTGCATCAAAAAATTGAGCAATATTTTGCTCAAACTTTTGCTTTAGTAAGGGCAAACCCTCTTCACGTCGACGCGGATGACCAATGGGATAATGTTTTACAATCCAATCAGTGTGCGTCCCATCTTGAAAATGAATACGTAAACCATTTGCAATAGAACGTTTACTCAAATCATAGTAATCCTTGGTAAACGCTGAATCTTCAGTGACAACCATCTTTTGTCTTAGATTTTCGATTTGAGGATGAGACGCTGCATCATCTTCATAATGATGAGCATTTAATTCGCCGTGAATTAATCCAATTGCAATCATGTACTCTAAGCAGTGATCCCTATCTGCCGGATTTTTTAAAATTCCCTTTTTACTGATGATACGCATAGAGGGTTCTTGAGTACGTATCTCTATGCGTTCAATATCTTCAATGCGATTTCTTATCAATGAATGCGCTTCGATAGCACATTCAACCGCAGTTTGAGCATGAAACTCCGCAGGATAAGAAATTTTCCATAGTATGTTTTCCATGACATAATTTCCTAAGGGGCGCAAAAGGTGTAAGGGTTGATGTGCAAAAGAAACTGCACTAAAACCCCAAGGCTCTGCAGATAATGCAGAAGGATAGCCCATTTCCCCAGTTTTGGTTATCAATGCTAAACGGACTGCCCGAGCCGTTGCATCGCCTGCAGCCCACGATTTTCGGGATCCGGTATTCGGCGCATGTCGATAGGTTCGTAAGCTTTGGCCATCAACAAACACTTGTGAGGCCAACCGCAACAAACCATCCTGATCGAGACCTAGGATTTTGCCACACACCAATGCGCTGGCAAGCTTTACCAAAATCACATGATCAAGCCCCTGTCGATTAAAGGCATGATTCAAAGCAATAATGCCTTGAATTTCATACGCTTGAATCATCGCATGCAAAACTTCCTGTAAGGTGAATCTTTGTAAACCTTGTCGATGCACATAATCAATCGTCGCTAAAATGGCACCACAATTATCCGATGGATGTCCCCACTCTGCCGCGAGCCATGTGTCGTTATAATCTAACCATCTCACCATGGTACCAATGTTAAAAGCAGCTTGGACAGGATCAAGCTCCCAATCAAATCCAGGCACTCGTGCGCCTTTTGTGCAAACAGCCCCAGGTACCACAGGACCGAGTAATTTTTTACATGCCGGAAACTTCAAAGCAAATATGCCGCAACCCAAGGCATCTAAAAAACTCCATCCAGCATTTTCAATGGCTGTCACTGAAAAAGCAGGTGGATTTAATACATAATCAACCAACTGACCTAAAAATGCATCGTAATTTGAGCGAGGATTCATCATTTTAAAACTCCAGGATAATCTCTTTCTTTTGGCCCAATATATTCTGCTAACGGACGAATTAAACGATTATTCGAACGTTGCTCCAATATATGGGCAGACCAACCCGTGATACGCGATAAAACAAATATGGGCGTAAATAAAGGTGTTGCAATCCCCGCACAGTGATAAGCCACTGCACTATAAAAATCGACATTAGGATGAATGCCTTTTTCACTCATCACAACTTTAGCTATCGCTTCTGCAACTCGGTACAAATAAGGCTGTCCGGTCATTTCAGCCATCTCTTTTGCCCACACTTGAATGATTGGTGAACGTGGATCTCCATTTTGATAAATGCGATGACCAAAACCCATGACTTTTTCTTTATTATCCAACATTTTTTTCACGCCAATTTCAGCCTCATGCGCTGACGAAAATCGAGAAATCAATTCCATCGCTGCTTCATTTGCACCTCCATGCAAAGGACCACGCAAGGTTCCAATTGCACTGGTTATTGCAGAATAAAAATCTGATTCTGTCGCAGTTGTAACACGTGCGGCAAAAGTAGAGGCATTGAATTCATGTTCAGCATATAAAATTAACGATACATTCAGCATCAATTTAAATATTTCAGGAACTGGTTTGCCATGAAGCCCAAATAAAAAATGTCCAGCAAAGGATTGTTCATCTCCCATTTTGACATCATGTTTTACATGATGATATTGATACCAATAACTAAGAATACTTGGAAATAATGCATACAAACGCTTGGCAATCTGACGACCTGTATCCAGTTGAGGTGCAGCTTCTGGTTCCAGCATTCCTAGAATAGAGCAAGAACTACGTAAGACATCCATTGGATGCGCGTTTTTTGGAAAAGCCTGTAAAAATGATTGTAATGATTTAGGTAATTCTTGGGATTTGACGCGTTCTGACTCCCATTTTTCCAATTGGCGAAGATGAGGTAATTCACCTTCAATTAATAAAAAAGCAACTTCAGAAAATTGAGCTTTTTTTGCTAAATCTTCAATTCGATAACCTCGATAACAAAGGGTATGGTGACTTGCGCTCACTTGAGAAATTGCTGTTTCACCAGCAACAGTTCCTGCCAATCCTGCTTGCTTTTTATCCATGCTATTCTTCTCCATGCAGAGCTGATAGAGCCTGCTCATAACGCTCGTAATCTAAAATATCATACAGGCTTTGTCGGGTTTGCATTTGCTCTAACAAACTGGACTGAGTCCCTGTTTTTAATATGGTGCTGTATACCTGAAATGCTGCCTTAGACATGGCTCGAAACGCACTCAAGGGATACAATACCAAGTTCGCACCGTGTTGCGCCCATGTATCCATGGTATGAATAGGGGTTTTTCCAAACTCGGTGCTATTGACTAAAATAGGTACATCTATAACTTGAGAAACTCGTTCTAAATCTGAAAAATCACGAATAGCCTCCATAAAAATCATATCTGCTCCGGCTTCTACATAAGAAGATACTCGTTCAATCACATTTTCAATGGATTCAATAGCCAACGCATCGGTTCTTGCCATAATGACAAAATCTTGATGTTGTCTAGCGTCAACTGAGGCTTGAATACGTTCAACCATGGTTTGTTGAGAGACGACTCTTTTACCATCACGATGTCCACATCGTTTATGAAAAGGTTGATCTTCAATGTGAATTGCTGCAACACCTGCTTTTTCCATTTCTCGAATCGTACGTTGAATACTTAAAACGGAACCAAATCCTGTATCGATATCGACCAATAAAGGCAAATCTGTACACGATGTTATACGTTGGGCTTCCTCAAGCACTTCTTTTAACGATGTCATCGCCAAATCCGGCAAACCAAAACAGGCATTAGCAACACCGGCGCCTGAACAATAAAGTGCTAGCGCACCTGCATGTTCTGCAAGTTTTGCACTATAAGCATTAATCACGCCTAAAACGGGTAGTGCACCTTGACTTGGAATAGCATTCCGAAATTTTAAGCCTGCACGCATTCCAAGCTCCTTTTGGATTAATCATGTCTCCTAACATTATGCAAGATAACGTTTAAAGCATCAACTGACCTTGAAAATAACACCAACATTCACAACGCACCCGAATATTTTCATCTTTCACTTCACAATAAAAATCACCTCGGCGTCGAAGTCCTTGTTGAATAACCAAAGAATTTTTTTCAAGTATACGTGACCACTGCGTTGCAAGACCTGAATATGCACCTAGAGAAATGATTTCTTCATGAAGATTCGTATTTAAATAAAAACAACGCATATAAATATCACAATCTTCGCCATGCGAAGTTAAAATGAGTAAGCCCTGCACCGCTTGCTTAAATCGTTCATGGGCAATATTCACCCATTCTAAATCTTGTGGATTGTTATAAAATGCCACCAAATCATTGCCAATGTATTGTAAAGATTGTGGTGGTGGCGATAGATATTCCATAACTTCAATTGGTGCGTCTTGTGTCAGCAATGTTACCTTTGGAATATCAAGACTCATGATGTCTTGGTGTCGCCAAACAGTCATGGGTCCAAATGGTGTCTGAAAATCAATGGCTTCTGCTTTCGTTCTTAAATGAAAAAATACAACATGCGCCGCCGCAAAAAGACCAGGCCCACAAATATGTATTTCGCCTTGTTCACTAAAATTTCGCAAATGCCACTGACTTTCCAAATAAAGAATAAATGTCGTTAGCGGTTGATGATTTTCAATTGCGATTGCATGTAAAAGCTCATCATTCAGTTCTTCTTTTAATAAACAGACAGCAACCGGCTGACCATGAAAAACTTTATTGGTGAATGTATCGACTAAAAAAAGTTGTATATCCGTCACAACTTTTCCTTGAGATAAGTGCATGATTAAACAAGATTAATCTGCAAACCATAAAAGATCAAGTCTGAAACTACAAATCCAGGTTGTTTTTCTTGAAGATGCGATCAGCTCGATAACTCGAGCGCACCATCGGCCCTGAAGCAACTTCAAAAAAACCTTTTTGCAAACCTAAATCTCTCAACTTTTGAAACTCTTCGGGTGTGACATATCGTTCAATGGGCAAATGATGTCGTGTAGGTTGCAAATACTGACCCAGGGTTAATATATCGACATCATGTTTGCGCAAATCATTCATGGTTTGCTCTACTTCATCCAAGGTTTCACCAAGACCTAACATCAAGCTGGTTTTGGTTAAAATATCCGGGCGATAGACTTTAGCAACCTTTAAAACATTAAGGGTTTGTTGATAACCTGCACGAATATCTCGAACAGGATGCGTTAAACGCTTTACAGTTTCTACATTTTGAGCAAACACATCTAAACCACTATCCAATAATGTCCGCACAGCAGCTTCACTTCCTTGAAAATCAGGTGTTAAAGCTTCCACTTTGGTATGAGGAGAACGGGACTTAATGGCTTGGATAGTTTTGGCGTAGTGTGCTGCTCCCCCATCTTCTAAATCATCACGATTGACCGAGGTTAAAACCACATAATCTAATTTCATGAACTCGACCGTTTTTGCAGTGTTTTCGGGCTCATTGACATCCAGCCATCCTTTCGGATTACCCGTATCAACTGAACAAAAACGACATGCTCGAGTGCAAACGGATCCCATCAACATAATGGTTGCCGTTCCATGCGACCAACATTCACTGATATTTGGACATTTTGCTTCTTCACAAACGGTTGCCAATTTTAAATCATGTACACGTTGTTTCACTTCCTGATATTTTTCAGATGTGACGGGTTTGATTTTTAACCATTCCGGCTTGGGTTGTCGAACAAATTCCTGAGATGAACAAGATTTAATGCCATCTTTAATTGCAGAAAAACCTTGTTCAGTTTGATATTTTTCACCACTTTTAACAACAATTGGGATGTCTAGAACTTTGCTCATGAATACTCCTTGGCAGTCGTCCCAGGATCATCCCAAATCTTATACAAAATAGCAAGTCTTCTATATGCTACTGTAGGGCTTCACAATCACCGTTGAACCAACAGTCATAAAGTCTTCATTTAACCATCTTGCCGCATCCGGTAGCACCCTTATACAACCATGACTTGCATTGTACTGTGGTACTTCATATGCTGCATGAATCGAATAACCCTCATGGAAATGCATACACCAAGGCATTTTGGCACCCCCATTGGTTTCCACTGGATAAACGCTGGATTTACAATCTGGGCCCTTTTTCGAGTATACATGAAAGGTTCCAGAAACGGTGTGACATTTTCGGTTGATATCCGGACAAAAATCCGAGCCACCTGATGCACTACCTGTTTTCACGAGATGCCCATCTTTATCATACGCAGCCCATGCAGGAATATTCGGATCAAATATAAAAACCTTTTTTCCGGTGGCTGTGCGTTCAGACGGGAATGAAAAACTACNNTCAACGATAGGGACACCTTTGTCCGTCATTGAAGCACAACCAGTCATGACCAAGGGTAAAGCTGTTAACACCACTTTGATACGCATTTGATATTTCCTCCTATCAATTGCTATATCATTTATATCGAGCAAAGCGGTTTAAACTTTAGCTCTATTTGTCAAAAAAAATACAAATAACGCTATTTTTTTGTCGTCATCCAATCGACAACTGCCTCTAACTGGGCGTCACTGCATTCAAAGCATCCGCCACGCGCAGGCATTAAATGATATCCTTCGAGGGTGTGTTGTAAGATGAGTTT
>DDPL01000016.1:9362-19846 GCA_002342175.1 Legionellales bacterium UBA2469
GAGTTTTTTCCCCGTCGAGACGCGCTTTTGCCATGCTTTAGTGTCACCTATTCGAGGCGCTCCGATTGGAATTAAAGGGTGTTCTGAATGACAATTTTGACAAAAATGCTGATAAATTTTTTCTGATTCGTTGGCGTCATGTTCAATTGATTTTAAAAATTCTTGTGGATGGTGGCTTGCAGAAAAAGAAGTTGAAATCATCAACATCAAAAATAACATAGGCCACATCATGACACCTCTATTAATTGCGGGGAGGGAACATAAGTTTCTTCAAACTGTTGCAATCTCAATTGAATCTTTTGTCGCCCCTGATAATTATTAATATCCAATTGATAAACCGCATGAATATACTGACAACGATAATTTGGCCACACCCCTTCCTCTATATTAAAAGCAATACCATCGAGCATCATGGTGTGATTCAAAGGCTGTAAAATTAACTTTAAATGTTTTTGTCCGACAATGCGTTGCTCAATGATTTTAAAGACATTGTCAAAACTGGGCTCTGGAAAATGTTGTCCCCAAGGGCCTGATTTCTGAATCCATTGCACGGTTTGTAAATGAAAATCATCAGGCATTAAGGCACCATCTGTCCAAATGACATCTTCTGTTTTTACACCCTGCGCCTCAACTTCATCAATCAATGCTTGCTTAAATCTTTCAAATTCATTTTTTGCAATAGAAAGACCCGCTGCCATAGCATGTCCTCCAAACTTATGCAAAAGTCCAGGATACTTCAAATCAATGTTTGCTAACACATCTCGAATATTCAATCCCTCAATTGAACGCGCGGAACCTTTGAGTTCACCATCCTGTCCAAGCGCAAAAACAATCGTGGGTTTTTTAAATTTTTCTTTTAAGCGCCCTGCTAAAATACCTATCACGCCCTGATGAAAACTTTCTTGGTGAAGACAAAGTGCAGCTGGTAATTGTTCCACATTCGCTAAAAGCCCATAAGAGATCTGCAAATCCTCAAGTGCTTGCGCTTTCATTTCATCTTCTATCTCACGGCGCTCTCGGTTAAAATCATCAAGCATTTTTGCTTTGGCTAGCGCTTCCGGCATTGTTTCAGCAATTAAACATTGAATACCAATCGACATATCATCTAAACGCCCTGCTGCGTTAATACGTGGGCCGACATAAAAGCCCAAATCACTGGAGGTCGCTTGCATAAAATTTCGACCAGCAACTTGTAACAAGCTCATAATGCCTGGACGTGCCGCACCACTTTGAATACGTTGCAAGCCATATTTAACCATAATTCGATTGTTTTTGTCTAAAGGCACAACGTCTGCAACCGTCCCTAATGCTACCAAATCCAAAAATTGTGCCATATTGGGCACTACCATGGCTTGTTCAACAAACCATTCAGATTGGATTAAAGCACGTCGCAACGCAGACATCACATAAAAAATGACCCCAACACCGGCCATGGCTTTACTCGGAAACTGACAATTTGGTTGGTTTGGATTAATAATCCATGGGGTATTTGGTAAAACATCGCCGGCTAAATGATGATCAGTAATAACAACATCCATATTGAAGGCTTTAGCACGCTCAACCCCTTCAATATTCGCGATACCATTATCAACGGTAACAATGACATCCGGAAATAACATTTTGGCATGTTCAACAAGCCCTGGTGTTAATCCATAACCAAATTCAAAACGATTAGGGACCAGAAACTGTACATGCTTTGCGCCCATTGCCTTTAAAGCAGAAACGGCCAAAGCACTTGCTGTTGCACCATCGGCATCGAAATCCCCGACAACCAAAATGCGTTGTTGTTGTCGAAGCGCAAGCATCAGTCTTTGGGTGACATTTTCGATATTCAACAATGTATCAAACGGTAATAAACCCGATAATTCAATCGAAAAATCGGCTTCTTTTAAACCACGCGCGTAATATAATTTTTGAATCAATAATGGAAAAGCCGCATTTTTTTTTGGTTCTCCAACCACTTGTCGATGTTTAATGTTCACGTTTCCACCAGCCTTTGAAAGTATCCCACATGGTTTTTGCAGGTATTTCTGCATGCGTATCCAACCACCACCAATGACTCACAAATTGATTCAAAGGCAGTTTGGATAACAATGATTGTTCTGTGTCTTCAATTAAAAAAATTGCCTGATCTTTTAATTTAACATGGGATTGCCAAACTGCAACTTGAGGATAAATTTTTAACATTTCACGGTACAAATGATTTTCTGACAAGGTCCAAATGTTATCGAAAGTTGGTAGGACACCCCCTCCCCATGGCCAAACCGCATTGACTGCATAAGGCCGTTGTCCATACACGCCATGTAACATCATCTGCACTTCTGTCCACCATTTTAACCAAGGGGAAGGTAAGTTGGATAGATACGGTTGTAATGAGCGATGGTTCATTTCATCCAAAGGCAATGTGTTTAATTCAGGGAGATGCGATGCATCCATTAGCCAAATGGTATTTGAAAATCGATGAACAGGAATGCCATCCTGAGCCATCCATTTTACAAAGCTTTGGTAATAATCTTCCATGGCTGATTGCCATTCAAATTCCTGGCATGTGGCGATGATCATGGCATCATTATGCGTGACCTGACAATGCACCGGAGAAACCACCATCCATTGTCCCGAAGGAAGGCCCATCTGTTGAGCTAAAAAAGCACCTAGCCCTTTTTGTCCCATGGCTCTTAATAAGTTTTTTTGCCACAACCCTTGAGAATCATGAGGAGATAGACTTTTTTGTAAGGCATTAATAATGACATGGATCATAGCGTAATTCACGTAAATAGCTTATTTTAAGCTCCACCAACAAAAAATCAATTCTTATTTGATGTAAAAATCAGTTACACTAAGGAAACTTTATAAACGATAGTTCCTGATATGCTTAGTTATCAACACGCTTACCATGCCGGCTGTTATGCCGATGTTCTCAAACACTTTATTTTATCGCGCTTATTGTCATATATGACACAAAAAGATAAACCATTGTTTTATTTAGAAACCCATGGCGGACGTGGACGTTATGATCTAAATGACAAAAAGTCGAAAAAAACGGGAGAAGCTGATTTTGGCATTCAAAAATTATGGCCAAATATTTCTACGCTTCCTGAACTTTTCAAACCCTTTTTAAGTTGTTTCCATGATGAAGGACAACGTGTTCAACATTACCCAGGTTCACCACAAATTGCAATTGAACTCTTACGGCCCATCGATAGAATTTATCTTTGTGAATTGCACTCAACTGAGTTTTCCCATTTAAAATCTCTTCCTGCACAAGGGAAAAAGGTCTTTACTGAACAAGCAGATGGGATGGAAAGATTACTATCTCTAACCCCCCCCCCTGAAAAAAGAGGCTTGTTTTTTATTGATCCAAGTTTTGAAATGAAGGATGAATACCAAAACATTCCCAAGGCCATTGCCAAAGCTTATCAAAAATTTCCGCAAGGCGTATATGTACTTTGGTATCCCATCATCAATCACTTTTATCATGAAAAACTGATGAAAGGTATGGCTCGCATCCCAACAGACAAACATCTCAAAATTGAGTTTTACCACGATAAAATTCAAAAAGAAGGGATGAATGGTACAGGGCTCTGGATTATTAATCCACCTTATACGCTGAAAGATGAGGCCAAAAGTGCGTGCCAAATCTTTAAAAATATCTTCAACCCCGGTATCTCATCATTTATTGTTGAATAGGAATAATCCGCCTACTGCTCTACCTTCCGCGAGCAGTAGGTTAAAGGTTCGACACGCAGCTCCTAAATTCATAGCTTCCATACCAATACGTCGGTTGGCAAGATTTTCTCGAAATCCTATGGGAATGGAAACTGGCGTAGAATGTCCAACAATCAACACTTCAATTTCAGTGGGTAAGACTTGTTCCCACATGTCCCATGCATATTCATGGGTCCATGGTGAAATGATTGATTCTGTGAAAACTAAAGCATTTTTTTGATATTGTATTCCTGCAATTTGAATCATATCATGTTGATATGATTCAATTGCGTGTTTTGGCATTTGTTCGCGTTGTATATTCATCAAGCCCCCGCCTTTAATTGTCCGGCATTCAATTGATAGATCTTATCCATTTGTTGAGCGAGTGTCATGTCATGTGTGACAATGACTAATGCGGTTTGAAATTCCTGATTTAACTTATTCCATAACTCTAAAATGTGATACGCTGTTTTTTGATCGAGATTCCCCGTAGGCTCATCTGCCAAAATACATTTCGGTTGGGTGACCATCGCTCGGGCAATCGCCACCCGTTGACGCTCACCACCCGATAATTGATGGGGACGATGAGATAATCGATGTCCCAAACCCATCATATCTAATAGAGACTGAGCCCTATCTTTTACCTTTTTTTGACTTAAATTTTGCAACAATAACGGCAACATCACATTTTCCAATGCTGACAATTCAGGCAATAAATGATGAAATTGATAAACAAATCCCAGGTTTTCATTACGCCACAAACAACGTTTCTGCTCTGACATCCGCATCCAATTTTTGCCATTAACCGTAATTTCCCCTGAACTTGGAAAATCAAGACCTCCTAATAAATGTAAAAGAGTGCTTTTTCCTGAACCAGAAGGCCCTACTATTGCAACTTTTTCAGCAACATGTAGGTTTAAACTGACATCTTTTAAAACCGATACCGGTGTATCGCCATCTTGATAGATTTTTGCGACATGCTTTGCCAACAATAGTTTGATTTTACTCATGATGCAAAGCCTCTGTAATGATAATTTTTGATGCTCTCCATGAAGGATACAGCGTCGCTAACCAGCTTAAACCCAAAGCCATCCCCACTACTTTTCCAATATCTGAAGAATTAATATGAACGGGTAAATGATCGACAAAATATATATTGGAAGATAACCATTGAACGCCCAAAGTTGTTTGTAAAAAATCAACAATATGTGTTGCATTTAATGTTAATATCAAACCAAAAATAACGCCAAAAAGCGTTCCGCCAAGGCCTAAAATCATCCCTTGAATCATAAAAATAAACATAATACTGCGAGGTGTTACACCCAAAGTACGTAAAATCGCAATTTCTGACTGTTTATCCGTAACCACCATCACCAAAGAAGAAACCAGATTAAAGGCTGCAACCGCAATGATGAGCAACAAAATAAAAAACATCATGGTTTTTTCCATCTTAATCGCTTGAAAAAAAGGACCATAAGTTAATGTCCAATCACCCACCAATAAATTTGGAGGTAACACATTGGCATAATCCTGTGCGAGAATCGGTGCACGATAAACATTCTTAATTTTTAATTTTACACCACTGACAAAATCACCCATTTGTAGTAGTGCTTGCGCATCACGTATGTCAATGAATGCCAATTTACTGTCGAAATTAAAGCCATGTCCTGCTGAAAAAATGCCCGCGACTGTAAACCGTTTAAATCTTGGTATCACCCCTACAGGCGTTGGGGTGGCTTTAGGAAGCATCACCGTTACTTTACTACCAACCAAAAGCCCTAAAGTCTCAGCTAAATTCTGCCCCACATAAATTGAGAAAGGGTCTGAACCTTCTATTTTGCCCACTAACATTTTATCTTTTAATGCAGAAAATGCTTCTTCATATTGAAAATCAACACCTGTGATAACCAAAGGTTGTACTTGCCCTTCATAAGACATCATACCCTGGGTCCCAATAAAAGGCGCAACGGCAACCACCTCAGGGTTGGTTTTTAATTGATTAGCTAAGGTTTTCCAATCAGCAAGGCCTTCATCGCGAGCATTAATGGTGATGGAAGGCGCCATGCTAAAAAAACGCTGATGGATTTCCACATCAAATCCATTCATTACCGATAATACCGTAATCAACACGGCAACACCAAGACCGATGCCTAACATCGAACTTAACGAAATAAATGAGACAAAGTGGCTTTTACTTTTTGCACGGGTATAACGCCACCCCAAGAAAAAAGATAATGGACGACGCAATAACAATTCTTTATTCATGAATTTTTTTAAATTTTCAAATGAAGCTTTATTCTACACAACTTATTGATAAAAAGGGAATATCCAATATTTATCAAAAAAAATAAATTGTAATCATTTGTATTTAAAATAAAGCAAAATCCACGAATAAATACCAATTTGAGTAATAAATATAAAACAATATTGTTCATTTTTTTACAAATTCCTCTTTTAATAACCAAAAAAATCATGTATCATATGCCTTAGAAAGTATATATTTATTGGGCAGTGTGATTAATAATGAACAGCCAATACCAATTAATTAGAGCCAATGATGCCCTCGCGGATAAAAATGACTTCCTCGATTATAACTATAATTTATACTCTTCCACCATGTTGCTCAAATGGTTGAAGGTTCAACTCTCCCCAAATACAACTTTTGATGTCACAGACAACCACAAAACCCAAGCTCATATTCAAATTCTTAAAGTACTCAAGAAAAAACTTGAAGCCATCGCTTATCTTGATAAAGAGGTTCTTGATAGAAAAGAACGAATCAAAGACAACCAAGATAATTTAAATTTGGTTGATGCAGCACTCATTCTTTTAGAAAATAAAAACGTTATTAATGAAGAAAATATTGAAAACGCAAGAAAAACTGCATTTACCAACAACATCCAGGATTCGATATCCTACTGGAATGGCCATCGCTTGGATTTGGTGTGGTCCAGAAACTTTATTGAAGTGATGTTATTGGCCTCTTCTACAACCTTACCTGCGCTTTCAAGACTATTAGCCACTGTCGCATTTGTTAATGGCATTTTAAGTTATGGTTTGTACTTTCTTCGTGGTGGCTTGGATGTGACAAAAAAAGTCAAACATACCATCCAAGAACATGATTTTTATGAAACAAATGGATTAACCACATGGGAACGTTTGGCCGTACAATATAAATTAAGATATGCACGAATCATTAACGACGTCGTACTTTGGGGGCCCGTTAACCTTTTAACCTGTCACCTTCTGACCGGTCCAGGGTTATTAGGCAATTTAGGAAATGGATTAACCGTTTTCTTATTGGTTGGCGACCTTTACATGACAACCGTTGTGAAAAGTCAATCGCTTCATAATTTTGACCGACTCAATCGTGAAATGCGATTCCAATTTGGTATTACAACAGAAGAAGATAGAAACTATTTAGATAACCTCTTAGATAACCTCAATAAAACCCCTAATGATAACTTATCGGTTGAACAAAAAGCAGAAAAAGATTTATTAACTGGTTTAAAAGATCAAGAACAGCATAAAATTGAAAATAATGACCATTTATTACATCTTTTTGATACCCTTAGGGTCAATCAAATGGCAACCAATGAGGATTTTGATTTGATCATTGCTTATCAAACCGCTTTGGTCGCATCGTTTTCCTTGATTTTTGTTGCCTGCCTCATGACACCTTTAAACATGCCGTTATTGATTGCCGGATCGGTGGGATGCTTTTTTTTCCAGTATTTAATCAATTTAAAAGACATGTATTTGCGATTAGAATCAGAAACCAATGTGCATAATCAGCATGCCATATACAAAGAAATGATAACGCGCGTCATCCTTCAAACACTTGTTCCAGCAGCGATTATTGCAGCGGGTATCCTCGTCATGCCTTTATTACCAACACTCTCTGTGTGGCTGATGTTCGGTATGTGTATGACATTGGCAGCAACGATGGTGACTTTATCTGAAAATTTAATGTCGCAATATCGGTTAGATGCACAACAAGCAAATTTACCGACGAATGTCCCTATTGCACCTACAGCTGAACAATTAGCTGCATTACCAGATGATAACGCACGAAGACAAGCTCAGTTAATGTATCAATTTGAACAAAATAAATACGATGCACAATTTTCTGTATATCAGAATGGTCAGCAATCTCTTAATCAAAAGTTAATGTCTGACTTACAATACTCAGCTCTTGCCATTACTTTTATGGCCGGCGTATGTACTATTGCTGCATCTGCAACCATGATGCCGTTAGGGGTTGCATTAATTGCATCATCAGCATTGGTAACCGCGATGCTTCAATTGCCTAAAAATAGCAATGATGCACCTCAAAATCATGATGATGAACACGATGATAATGAAGAATTTAATCCATTACTTTTGTGAAATCGATTCTATCCGTAATAGTCGACGTTTTGCTTCATCCCAAAGTTGGAGCAATTCTTGAAACGATTGTCCCTTCATATGTTGCAGCCCTTGCTCGGCTGCAATTTTTTTCATCATATCCAAACGCTTTTCAAATTTATCACAACTTAATGATAAAGTTTTTTTTGCATCAAATTGACAAAACCAAGCTAGTGATGTCGCTGCGTGCAACAAATCCCCAATTTCTTCTTGCAAAGCTTTTTTATCACAATTTTCTTTTTCCAAATGCTCGCGAATTTCTTTACACTCACTCTCAATTTGGTGCAAAATAGTCATGGCATCTGGCCAGGCTAAGCCGAATTCAAAAGACGATTCTTCTAAGTGTTTTAAACGTTGCCAAATATGCATATATTATCCTTGCAAGATAGTTTTTCACATGCCAAGCTTAACAAATATGCCTTAATTTTTCATGGAGTTTTTTTTTCATGGCTAAAGATGTTGAAACAATGAATTATGATGTGATCATCGTTGGTGCTGGACCTGCTGGATTAACAGCAGCCATTCACTTAAAACAACTGGCGCAAAAATCAAAACATGAACTGAAAATCTGCGTTATTGAAAAAGGCGCCCAAGTCGGCTCACATATTTTATCTGGTGCTGTCTTAAATCCTCAAGTCTTAAAAGAACTGCTTCCCAATGACTGGGAAAAGGCACCACTTTTAACACCGGTTAAAAAAGATAAATTCTATGTGATGACAGAGCACGCAGCCATCCCCTTGCCCACACCAGGTCCCATGAAAAACAAGGGCAACTATATTATAAGCCTCGGTGAACTTTGCCAGTTCTTAGCTAAAAAAGCAGAAAGCTTAGGTATCGAAATATACCCAGGATTTTCTGCAGCGAAAGTCATTTACAATAAAGCTGGACATGTTTTAGGTGTTGCCACCGGAGATGTAGGGATTGATAAAGAAGGAAAAAAAACATCTCGATATCAACCGGGCATGCATTTACACGCCAAGCAGACTCTGTTTGCTGAAGGTTGCCGAGGACATTTAAGCAGCCAAATTATACAACGTTTTATGCTTCGCCACGGAAAATCGCCTCAAACCTATGGTCTGGGTATCAAAGAAATTTGGAAAGTTAAAAGCACTCGTCATCAAGAAGGCTTGGTGATTCATACGGTAGGTTGGCCCTTGAATCACTCTACTTATGGTGGTTCATTCATATATCACCTTCCTGATAAAAAAGTCGCTATAGGTTTTGTCGTTGGATTAGATTATCAAAACCCTTATTTAAGTCCTTTTGAGGAAATGCAACGTTTTAAAACTCATCCCATGGTCAAGAATATTATCAAAGGTGGAGAACGCATTGCTTTTGGTGCAAAAGCTTTAGTTGAGGGTGGTTATCAATCCTTACCCAAAGTTGCTTTTCCGGGAGGCATGTTATTAGGAGATGCCGCAGGATTTTTGAATGTTCCACAAATCAAAGGCATTCACTGTGCGATGGAATCGGGTATGATTGCAGCACAATCTTGCTATGATTATCTAAAAAAACATCAAAGCAAAGGACAACAACTGGATAGTTACCAAGATGAAATTGATAACAGCTGGTTGACTAAAAACCTTTATAAAGTGCGAAATATTCGACCAGGATTTAATTTTGGTTTAATCCCAGGTCTTGCCCTTGCTGCTTGGGAAACTTATATAACCCATGGTTATTCGCCATGGACGTTTAAAAATAGGGCCGATAACCAAAGCTTAAAACTTGCGCGAAACTGTAATCCCATTGATTACCCAAAACCAGATGGCGTTTATACATTTGATAGATTATCATCCGTCTTTTTGACCAACACTTATCATGAAGAAAATCAACCTCCACATCTGAATTTAAAAGATCCGACCATCGCCATCAATGTGAATTACCATCAGTATGCATCACCTGAGACACGTTACTGTCCAGCTCAAGTTTATGAAATCATACAATCGAATTCAGGGCCATATTTACAAATTAATGCACAAAACTGTATCCACTGCAAAACGTGCGATATTAAAGATCCAAAACAAAATATCATGTGGACCGCTCCTGAAGGTGGAGGAGGTCCCAACTATATTGGCATGTAATCAATTCGTCCTAGTGGCGCAGCTGGATAGCGCAGCCCCCTCCTAAGGGGCAGGTCGCAGGTTCAAATCCTGCCTGGGACGCCAATTAAATCAAATGACGTGTTTGTTTAATGAATGGCTTTGATTGAAGTGCTGGCGCTCGTTAGATTTTAGAAGAAAATAAAGCGATGAGTAAAACGGGGAATTACCCCCCTCCAATTCTTGAACTACTTGTGCCGGGTATAGCACACAAATAAAAAAGATATGGCTGGTAGGCCATGGTTGTTGACTTTTTATCATACGCGCCGTAAA
>DDPL01000026.1:0-13824 GCA_002342175.1 Legionellales bacterium UBA2469
TTTATTTTTTGGGAGGATTACCTAGGGTTAATCCTTTTGTTCACTTACTCATTTACCTGAGCGACAATTAAAGCAAGTTCTCCAATACGATAGCAACAAGGCAAATCCACACCAAAATTTACATTTCCTAAAAAAGATCTATAATCTCCCATCTAGAAATTTAAGAATGCACTATGATAAATAATACCGCTAATAAAGCTAGGCTATTTAAACTGATTTTTGAAGGAAATTCTGCTAAAGCCCTTGAACTTCTATTGCAACACCAAACCAACCCCCCCCACACTCAAGTGGACTATTTTTTTTATCACTATAAAAACACCTTATACCAACAATCCTTTATGGAATTTTGGAAAACCATTATTCATTCCAATTTTCATGTCCCACCACAATCGATGAAATTGAAAACTTTTGTAGAAAAATCATGCTTACGTGCCATTTATCTCCAGGATGTGGCGTTGATCTATGAGAGTCTAAAACACCCCTCGACTCGGGAATTTACATTAACATCGCTTGCACAAAGCGATGTTAATAATCATTTCATTCTTTCACTCTTAACCTATCCAGATTTGTTCAATTTGGCACCACGCTTGTTGTCCTTAGGTATACAGTTTTTTAATGCTGATCTTGTTCAAAAACTTCTAAGCATCAACATAGAACAGTCACATCTAAGCCACGAAAAACAATATATTTTACACGAACTCTGTTTGCTTGATTTTGATAAAGCTCATTTTATACATGAAGAAATGCATCGTTTTGGTCATGGCTTTGGCGCTATTAAGCATCCCGATATATTGCTCACCCTAGCACAAATCAAATCCAGAAAAAAATATGATTTCCAACCCATTGCTATCAGAGACCATGCATTTGACGATTTTTTTTCTTACATGACAACCCAGAAACTGCCTAGTGAAAAAAAATTTATCGTTACCGGTGAACACTCATACTGTGGAGAAATTAGGATTAATGAAAATAATATTGCTAGCGTTTATCTGATTGATTCACTTGGAATATCTCCTGAAAGTTCACATTATCATGAAATTTTTGTGACACAACTAATGGCGCATTTTAATATCGACCGCATTTATATTAATCATGAAATCCGACAAAAAACGTCAACTGGATGCAGTATTTTTGCACTTGATGATATTCAACACCTGTATCAATTGAGATTATCTGATAACTATAAAAATATTTGGGATTATCTAGAAAAAAACGCTGAACTCGATATGAAAGTTTTAGAAAATATCGATATTATTATCCATCGATACCCTCTTCCCCCCCCCTTACTCCGTACCATGCACACCAGAAAATTACTTACGGAGGTCATACCTGCTCGATTAACAAAAGAATCTGAGTACCCTATCAATAAAAAGGGAGAGAGCTCACGCCAATCGGCCGTAAAATTCTTTATCCAAAATGAAGAAGGTAAAGAAGTCAATGAGCGTTTAATATATAAACTCAATAAAATTCGCTTAAACAACTGGGCATTTCTAAAAAATTGCACGCCCGAAGAACTCGACACATTTAAAGCGCAATTCACCATTCAAAATGATTGCAGACCATTAACCCGACTCAAAGATATTTAATTTAAGCGTCATTCTCCATCCATAGCGCGAGTATGTTTGCGTATTGCTTGATACATTTGTGCTTGAAGATTTGAATATCAACGGGATGATGAAAAATGGCAAATTATCACGGGCGATACAAGATGGAGCCTGGAGTTCTTTTGTGAATACACTCGAATATAAGTGTGAACGACTGGGTAAGAATGTTATCAAAATACATCGATTTAGTCCAAGTTCGAAGCTTTGTTATGTATGCGGTTATCGATTAGATTCACTGCCTTTGTCTATTCGAGAATGGGAATGTCCATCTTGTTTTTGCATTCATGATAGGGTTGTGAATGCGCCGAAAAATATTCGTAAAATGGGTTTAGCTGACACGCTAGGGCTTGGCAATTGTGTAAAGATTAAACTGTTCAGCGACAGGTGCAGATATATTGTCTGCGTAGGTTACCAAAATGCGGCGAAAAGCCCCCACTAGAATGAATCCTCTCATTTCGTGACTTCATTAAATATCCTCACCATCATCCCCTTAACCGTGAAAAGGCTTGTCTTTCACGTGCATTCATCCTATATTATCTTACTTATTTTGATGCGCTTGAATTTGTTTTTCAGGGATACATATGCAAAAGAATTTTACAAAACTTTCAGCATGGGATCGTATAATACATTTTAAATGCGAGCCTTGCTTATTTCAACAAACCCTTGAAACCGAACATCTTCATGTTGAATTGCATCACCAACGCTTATCGTCGGATGCACTTTCGCTTCTGAGAGACTGCGCCATTGAACAACATCTTGATAAAGCGATGGAGGAATGGTCAAAAGATATTTATCAGCAACCCATCAATCCTAGTTTTATGTTCCTAAGACATTTAAAAGCATCGTCATTACAAAGCCATCAAGACGCACAAGACGGACGACGACTAATAGAGACGTATGCAGAAAAAATTCGTGGTGGTCAATGGTTAGGCTTTAGTGGATTACCTATTACGGATGTGGTGAATATTGGGATGGGCGGATCAGATTTAGGGCCAAGGTTATGCGTTGATGTTTTTAATTCATCAAAAACATCAACAATCAATTTTCATTTTATATCTGATGCAGAACCTTTTGGTTTTGACTATTGTGTAAAGAACCTAAATCCGGAAACCACTTTATTTTTGGTGTCCTCTAAATCCTTTACCACCGAAGAGACCATGAGCAATGCAAAACGCGCGATGGCATGGGTAAACCACCCCAAAGCATTGGCGCACCATTTCATTGCCATCACTGCAAACACCGAAATCGCTCAACAATTCGAATATCAACATATTCTTCCCATATGGGAATGGGTGGTCGGTCGATTTTCTTGCTTTTCTGCGATTAACCTTATTTCAGCGATTATGCTGGGTTATCCTGGATTTGAATCCTTTTTACAAGGCGCTCACCAAATGGATGCGCATTTTATCAATACGCCTTGGCAGCAAAACATTCCTTTGATGCTTGCCCTCATCGGAATATGGAATATCAATGTGTTAAACATACCTACACAGCTGATGATGGTTTACGCATCTCGCTTACGACATATTGTAAATTATGTTCAACAGATGGACATGGAAAGCAATGGCAAGTTTTACAACCGACACAATGAGAAAATTGAATATCCAACTGGCCCAATCATCTGGGGGGGCTTAGGCAACCAAGCACATCATAGTTACTATCAATTATTAGGACAAGGTTCTCATCAAATTGCCATCGACTTTTTATCGGTTGCAGAAAATGACCATGCTCTTATCAATAATTTGTGCTATAGTCGTAAAAAAATATTACAACATGGCATTCAAACCACGACCACAGCTGCGATGGAAATTCAGCAACAAATGTCGATTAACCATATCCATTTGAAATCTATCCAACCAGCAGCTTTGGGAGAGCTGATTGCGATGTATGAACATAAAGTCTTTACTCAAGCTTGGATTTGGAACTTGAATCCATTCAACCAACCAGGTGTTGAGTGCGCAAAAAAACATTTTCAATATAAATAGAGAGAATTGGGGTTATGATCAAAAAAGGTGTCATTTTAGCAGCGGGTCGAGGCACAAGACTTTATCCAGCAACGATAGTGATTGGTAAGCCATTACTCCCTATTTTTGATAAACCCATGATTTATTACTCATTGAGCATTCTAATGCAAGCGAATATCAAAGAGATATGCATTGTCACCAATCCTCATGATTTGGCTATGTTTCAAGAACTTTTAAGCGATGGTTCTCAATGGGGCATGCATATCACTTATGAAATTCAACATGATCCTAAAGGTATTGCGGATGTATTTAATGTTGCCGAAGAGTTTATTGCTCATGAAGATTGTGCATTGGTTTTAGGCGATAATTTATTCCTTGGAAATGCATGGCCGTCACGTTTACAAAACCTTCAATCTCTACACCTCAATGGCGCGCATGTTTTTGCATATCCTGTACAAGATCCAGAACGTTATGGCGTTGTGGCCACAGACCAAGATAATAAAATCATTGATATTTTAGAAAAACCTCAAGTCCCCCCCACCAATCTTGCAGTAACGGGTTTGTATTTTTATGATAAACAAGCCACTGAACTTGCTAAAACTTTAAAACCATCGGCTCGTGGCGAACTTGAAATTACTGATTTAAACCGCTTGTACTTACAGCAGCAACAACTGCATTTAACTGCACTTGATGAACCCGATGACCAATGGTTTGATATTGGGACGCATGATGCCATGTACCAAGCGATTGACCACATTTCTACGCATATTCAGACCACCAAACGACAAGTGGGTTGTATCGAAGAAATTGCCTATTTAAAGGGTTGGATTAATGCAGAACAACTTGAGCGGTTGGCTTACAAAGTTCGCTATACATCCTATGGTAAATACCTCGAACAGTATTTTTCTACCGTATCACATTCTTGATTGGATACATTCTTGATTGGATATGCGTTAAAACGCGTTGATAAGACGTATCATCATCCAGAGATGTTGTTGAGCTTTCAATTGATGCCTTTGTTACCGCCTCAAAAAATTTCGGGAATTTTTCTTGAAACGCAGGATCGTTCAAACACATCTTTGCCAGCGCCCCCATCCCCGCTTTTGTTATCTTATCAATACATTCTTGATTAATGGGCTCTTGCACGACTCGCTGGAATTTTTTTAAAGCCAAGGAAGATGTGTCATTAAGCAATTCTTTAGCGTCTTTAACATCGATTTCGGGGGGGCGTTTAATTTTTTTAGCATATTCTTTTAGATCTTGCGACTTATCTCCGCTATTCCAATCATCATAAACAGCATACGAGACCACTTGATAGTTGTTGTCGGGCTCCTTCAGGTGTTTTTTAGCGTATTCCTTAACCTCTTTTTTGGTACATACTCGCCAATCCTTAACCTCTTCATCGTTACATACTCGCCAATCGTTCGACTCTTTTTGATGCAACAAGATTAAATCATTGGTTACATTGACCCATTTCATCGAAAAGCCTGCGGATTCCCAGGCATCGATAACGGTTTTGGCCATATCCATCCCTGCTTCAAAAGACGTATTAATGCCAAAAACTTGATATGCTAAATCCGATGAGGAATATTTTTTATACTCTTTTAAATTTTGGGGGTAAAAAGTAAAAGAAGGGTGCTCCATTTGTTGGGCGACTCGGATACTTTCCAATTCTGGATGTGCCCTTTGTTCTGCCATGATTTTTACAAGATGTGGAAAGACATCTGCATTTTTATGCGTAATTTTTCCTGCATAAAAATCCACCCTGTTAATATCCATGGAAGTCATACCAATATATTTTAAATAAACGTGAGCATCTTCTACTTGCTTACTAAAAAATGAGCGCTTTAAGGATTGTTTCGCAAATGTTTCTGGAATAAAAAGCCCAAATGTTGTGTTTAGATTCGTACTCTTTATTTTTAATCCCAATTCTCGAATATAGACTTTAAAATTTTTATAATATTCTTTGGATTCTTTGTCCAAGTCCAAGACGAGGTGCCCCGTCGACTCCAGAATTTGTTTGGTCAATGCAAGCATTTTAGATTGAGCTCTCGGAATACCATTATCTGCTGAAAAAACCATTAACTGATTTTCATTTTGATTTTCATCATCTTCTGGAAAAAATTTTTTAAAAAAAGCATCACCAGAAAAAGACTTTCCGCTACCTGAAGGTCCCAGTAGACATAATACTGGTTTTTTTTCAATTTTATTATTGGTTTTATAAATTTTTAAACTTTCAAAAAAAACTGCACGCTTAAAAGGTGTTGAACACATTTCTTCTTTCAGAGCCAATTGATATAACTCAAATCCAGTTAATAATGTTCCGTTTATCACTACGGGAGCCTCTTTATTCAAAAAAGTTTTTAAGACAGTTTTTTTGACATCATCCGAATGTTTTTTTTTCAATTTATCAAGATTTGATTCAAGATTTGATTCAAGATTTGATTCAAGGTACTTAATATATGCCTTTCGATAGGTCATCTCATTTTGCGGTTGAGCATTGGTAAAGAAAGATTCATTGTCTAGTTTAAAATCCTCTTTTAATTGAATACATTTGTCTTTTTTTAGCCATTCATTGTACGCTTCAATTCGACGGTCAGTAACATCCTTAACAGGCCTATCCAAATCTAACTTATCTGGAAAACCGGCATCGATGGCTTTAACTTTACGTAAGTATTCTTGAATTTCTAAAATGCGAGCCTTTAAATCGGCGGGAGGATCGGCAGTATTAATAAATTCAGGGCCATAGCTAGATAAGGCCTGTTCACTTTGAACCTTTTTAAAAAAATTAGGTGTTGGCATTCCCCATCTCCTGGAGAGCAAATACACTATTTATATATATTTTATACCAAAACCTTGCTTATTGCATAATTTTAAATCAAAAAAACTTCTTTAATCTCGAAATAGCTCTTTCTTGACCTAATAACGCCAGTGTCGCATCAATACTTGGCGAAGACAGGGTCTCGGTCAATAACAAGCGCATGGGCTGTCCTAATGCCGGAATCTTCAAACCATGCTCTTGAACAACTTCCTTAATGGTGGCCATGATGACAGGTGCTTCCCACTCACTTAGCGATTCAAACCGAGCAATCAATGCTTTTAAAGCCGTTTCAACTTCAGGTGTTTTAAAAGGTGTTAGCTCATCTAAATTTAAATCAAAGTCTTTGTAAAAATAATGACTCTGCGCGACCAGCTCATCCATGGTTTTAAACCGTGGTGTTTGTAAAGGCGCTAACTGTTCCCAACTTGGCCCTAAACGTGCATCGAACCCTTGTTCGCGCATATGCCACATCCACTCGTCTTTTGTGTGCGCAGGGTCTAAGGTCTTTAAATAATGCTGGTTTAACCATTTGAGTTTTTCATAATCAAAAGCACATGCAGAACGACTGACATTCTCTAACCGAAATTCTTGAATCATTTCATCGAATGAAAAGATTTCCTGATCACCATGCGACCATCCTAAACGAACCAAATAATTGAGGACGGCCTGTGGCAAATACCCTTCTTCTTTAAAACTCATGACACTAACTGCACCATGCCGTTTGGATAAACGCTTGCCATCCGCCCCCAAAATCATGGGTAAATGGGCAAAAATAGGCATGGGTGCCCCGAGTGCTTGATATATATGAATCTGGCGCGGGGTATTGTTGATATGATCATCGCCCCGAATCACATGCGAGATGTCCATATCCCAGTCGTCAATGACGACGGCAAAGTTATAAGTCGGCATCCCGTCTTGGCGAACCAATACCAAATCATCTAACTCTTGGTTACCCACCACGATTTCGCCATAGACCATGTCATCAAAGCGCACTTCTCCAGTTTGCGGGGTCGCTAACCGAATCACATGGGGAACATCGGCAGATACATTCAGATGTCGACAATGGCCATCATAACGGGGCTTAAGGCCCTGTTGCATTTGTTCTTCACGGACTTTATCTAATCGCTCTACACTGCACTGGCAACGGTAAGCAAGGCCTTTGTCCAAGAGTTCTTGAGCAACAGAGGTATAACGGTCCATGCGTTGGCTTTGGTAATATGGGCCTTCATCGGCTTCTAAACCCAGCCACGCCATACCATCCAAAATGGCAGCTACCGATTCACTGGTTGAGCGCACCACATCGGTGTCCTCAATCCTTAAAATAAACTGTCCTTGATGGTGTCTGGCAAATAACCAGGAGAATAATGCGGTACGTACACCCCCAACATGTAAATATCCCGTTGGACTGGGTGCGAATCGTGTTCGAACAGGTTTTGACATCACTTTCCTCACAAAAAAAATCTGTGATAGATCCTAACTCAATTTGACCGTAAACCCAAGAACTTGAATGAAAAATGCAAGTCGCATGCATGACATAAAAAACCATGTTAGACTTATTCCATTTTAATATCGACAACATGGAGACATTCAATGGGGAAAAATGCCATTTATGCCCAATCGGGCGGTGTGACGGCAGTCATTAATGCCACAGCAACTGGCGTGATTCAGACGGCACAACAACATCCTGACAAAATCAATAAAATTTACGGTGCGCAAAATGGTATTTTAGGTGTGCTGAATGATCAGTTATTTGATTGCAGTGCGTTTTCAACTGAAGAGCTTAATCAGTTGTATTATACACCGGGTGGTGCATTTGGTTCTTGTCGCCACAAACTCAAAACTGATGCGGAGTTTGAGAAACTGGTTGAGGTTTTCAAAAAACATAACATTGGGTATTTCTTTTACAATGGTGGTGGTGATTCGCAAGACACGACTTGGCAGATATCAGAGCGTTCAGCAGCATTGGGTTGGCCATTAACCTGTATAGGTATTCCGAAAACCATCGACAATGATTTGCCATTAACCGACAACTGTCCTGGTTACGGATCAGTGGCGAAGTATGTTGCAATTTCAACATTGGAAGCGGCATTAGATGTGCAGTCCATGGCAAAAAGTTCGACCAAGGTTTTTGTTTTAGAAGTGATGGGTCGCCATACAGGTTGGATTGCGGCAGCTGCAGGTTTGGCAGGACATGCGGCGCATGAGGCTCCACACATTATTTTATTTCCTGAAGTGAGCTTTAACGAAGAGAAATTTTTAGCAAAAGTAGAGCACACCGTCAAAGCATATGGTTTTTGTGTGATTGTGGCATCGGAGGGCATTCGGCATCCGGATGGTACTTTTTTAAGTGCACAGAATCGTACCGACTCATTTGGTCATGCGCAGTTGGGTGGGGTTGCACCTTATTTAACGGGTTTGGTGCAAGAAAAACTTGGATTCAAGCATCATTCAGCGATATCTGATTATTTACAGCGTTCTGCGCGTCACATTGCTTCACAAGTGGATGTTGAGCAGGCTTATGCATTGGGACGGCATGCGGTTGAGATGGCCCTTCGCGGCGACCATGGTTTAATGCCCATTATTGTAAGAGAGAGCAATCAACCTTACCAATGGCGCATTGATAGTGCGAGATTAGCTGATGTTGCGAACGTTGAAAAGCATTTACCTACCGAATATATTCGAGATGATGGCATGGGCATTACCGATGCGTGTCGAGAGTACATTCTGCCATTAATTCAAGGGGAAGCGTATCCTCCTTACCGTAATGGACTACCAGACTACCTCAAAAAACACATCATCAAACAAAACGATTAAGCATCCGGGGCACCAAAAGTGCCCTTTTTTCCAGCAAAATCCAAAAACATATCCTATACTCATCTTATACAATAGTATTGCAAATGAGGGGATGAGTATGCCTGTGAATCGTAATGGGGGGAAGTGGAAGAAAAAAAAACTTAACGTACGTTTTCGGGATGATGATACCGATAGGCTCTCTGATGAAGAGTTTAATGATAACTCTGATGAAATTGAGCTACCATCTTCAAGTAAGCTTATGCCAATTTTCCATCAATTTAAGAATCAATATGCTTGCTCAACTAGAATGAACGACTTCTATGATGAAGAATATATTTGTGATGACGAAGAATATTCAATCCAAGAAGATCATGACTATATAAGTATTGACAATAATGACAGTGACGATGAAGACTTTGAATCCCAGCCTCCCCGTCGTTTTAAAGCTCACGGACAACTGCAGCCACTCCCTGACGTCGTCATCTATGCATACCTTTCCAATTCATCTTCAACAACGCCTAATTTAGCATTAAATGTATTGAATAATGTTAAAGAGAACCTTACAACTCCCCAAATTAAAAACGACTATTACTCTTCTAAAGGCATCTCGGTTGTTGCCCCTCATTCCGGACATGAGTTCAATTTAAAAGCAGAACTTCCGAATACTGGTGAAAAACCCGTGACAACCGCTCGCTGTACATTTCAGAGTAACCCTAATGACGATGATGAACGCCAAAAAATCGCACTAACCATCATGAACATGATAGAAAATGTCATCAGTAAAGGAGGACCTTTGAATCTGAAGACAACCAACGTATTTGCTGCAAAAATTACTGCGCTTTATGTTGAGAAACTCAGAAAAACAGGTTTAGAATTTGACTTCAATCCTCCTAAAGGCATGAGCCTAGATGACAATTCGAATGAGGTTAAAAATGCAATTAAGATTTTTGGGGAAATTAACACTGCAATGCAGATCGAAACCCTGAAAACTTCTAACCCAACACCACCATGGTATGCTGCAGCAACAAAGGCTTGTGAGCCTAAGGCATCAAATAAACTGAACAGATAATAACCCTAATCAATTCAAATATTAACCTAAACTCGATTATCTATTGAGCTCAAAAGACATAAAAAAAATAGTACATCCATCACTTATGAACAATTGTGGATGATATTTAAAATAAGAAGTTTATAACCAGCCCCTCCAAATTGTTAAGGAAATGTAAAAAACATCCTTTTTAAATAAAAATTAATCTTTAAGTTCTTTATTTAGTCTATAATAGAATCATAATTATTAAATGTCATATGAAATGGAGTTACTAAGATGTCACAAAATACTTCAAAAGATGTTGAAATGACAGAGATAACAAATATTAAAACATGGCAAAAAAGACTCTTTAACGGCGATGGAACATTAAAACCAGATGATAATGATGTTTATGAAGCGTTTAACAATTTTATGAAGAAGTATTTCCTTTTAGATAGTCGTCAAAAAAAAGACTTAGAATACTTTTTAGAACACTTTACGTTGGAAGATTTAAAAGAAATTGCTGATGAAGATTTTGCAAACTTTTACATTATAAAAGCGTACAGACTACTCAATAAAGATACTAAAGAAATTTTAAGGTTATTTGGTGGGGAGTCTCAGGTACTGAATAACCCAACGATTAAAGAAAATGAACAACTTCGGATAGATTTGTTAAGAATGATTAATGAATCTATAAAAAATAATTCAGATGGTGCATCTGTAAATGCAGAGCAGACCATGGGGAGCAATAAAATGAGTGGCGATTCTTATGATGATAGTTTCAGTATTAGTGGTGATTCAGATACATCAAGTGAACATTCATTTATTCCCGAGACACGTTCCCAGGGCAGTAACAAAAAAAATGAAATTGAAGTCAGTGGTAGTGACTCATCTTCAGAAAGTTCAAATCACTCGTATATTGAAGATTTGGAGTATGTCTCAACCCTTGATACCCTTGCATCTCAATACAGCAAAATAAAGTTAAATGAGGCGAAAGAAAATAATCAAACAAACACTTTAGATGAATTTAAAAAGTTTGTGACGTATAATCTGGAAGTTAATGCGTTTGCTAAAGAATTTCTAGATTCATATCCTTTTAAAGATCTTAGCCATATTTTGGGTGCCGAAGAGGCGACATATTTCTATTTTATTGCCCATTTATTAGTAATGGAATCGGCAAGTCCAGAACAGTTACAAGCGTTGCAAAACAGCTTATCATCACAAAACCTATCACAATCTCAAAGTCGTGTTGAAAGTTCACTCATGACATTCTTAATGGGATTAATTACTGCGCTTTCAAATCAATTATCTAGTTCAAACTCAAATTCAAATTTTAATTCAAATCAGTTCATAAGCGAGTATGTTAGTACCTCTTTGGGCGCGGCATCAATACCCGTGTTCGCAACACAATCCAATGTTTCGGAAAGAATAACCACTTATATAGATAATACATTTACACAACAATCTCTTCGACTTACAGAAGAGAATCTACAAAGTCATTCTAGAACTAATTCTGCTGTAAATACCCCTACCCCAAGTGAAAGAAGTGGTGTTACTCAAAATACCGATAATTCAAACGCGAGTGTTCATTTAAAACAAGTAAGTGACAATGATACTTCGAGTGTGGTTAGAAGTCATAGTTCTACTCATCATAGTTCTTCACAACTAACTGCTAATTCCAATCGAGCAGCTGGTAGCAACTCACCTTTTACTTCTAATTCCAATAATCCTAATGAAGCTTTAGATGTTATAATAGGGAAACTGCAAGATATAGTTACTAATTCCTCTCCTTCTAATGACATTTATAATTTAAATTATACACAGGCAGGCGTTTTAAAAAATTGTCTTGATGAGTTAATGCATTTATTGCAGGACCATACTAATGAATTAACGATTGAGAAACTGACCTCAGCTAAAGATTTATTAACTCCTTTGATACATTTTACCGCTCAAGGCAAAAAGGCCGAGAAAACGAATGAGACTCTAAATCAACGTATAGCACAATTAGAGACTAGTATTTCAAATCGCTTACAAACTACCTCTTCGCAAAATTCAAATGCAGGTTTTGATGATTTAAATACAAACACTCCCATGAATCCCTCACAAACTAGAGCCTCGTCCTTTTCAGGCATGAATAGTACTAGAGTAGCTGTATCTATGGAGGGCAAAAGTCAAGATGACATGCAACTCGGCCACCCCTCTTTAAACAACCCAAATTATATTCCACCTCCACCTCCACAAACTTATAAAAATATATATAATCGATTAGACCAATTAATTCAATCTTTCGGCGAAAATAGCCTCGCTCTAAGCCAAAAGCAAGCGGCACAGTTAACAAACATTTTAAATAACCTAAGCAATCTAAAATCCCAACCTTCTTTACCAGAATCCCTTGAGGCTATCAACAATATTTCTTCATCACTAAAATCCTTAGGAACCGTAATTTCAGCAAATAAAAATGATGCCACTGATTTGAATGCCTTAATTCAAGATAATTTAAGAAATTTAGAGAAATTTATACCGCCAGTTCACAACTCAAACTCAAACGCTTACTCCGGTAGTTTGCAAAGTTCTAGACTCCGCTCAAATTCAACTTCGACCAATAGTTCAATCAGTTTTTTTCCCGAGCCTGAATCTACAACCCAAGAGATAACCCTCTATGCATCTGAAACACCAATCACTGGAGCCCCTGATTTGAATCCAGTAAATAAAACTGATGGGAAAAGCGTTCAAATTGAGATAGGCGGGTCAACTTCCGTATACGCCCCAAGCTCAGGGCAAGAATACTCATTTTCATTAAAAGAAAAAGTATCTTCAGGTGGTGGAGGAGCCCAATACAATTCAGACGACCTTACATCCAAAACCTATCACCATGCCAGTTTAAAAATTAGTAGTATTACGAATGATGATCAAAACCAAAAACTCGCCTTGACCATTATGAATATGATAGAAAATATTGTGAGTAGCAGCCAAAATCTAAAAATTAGAACAGAGAACCCTCTCGCTGCTGCAATTGCCGATGTGTATTACAATGATTACTTAAAAGAAAGTGGCGTAGTTTGCTCTAAATACAAAAATCCTAAATTTACCGAACTTGAGAATAACGGTAGCATTAGAGCTAAAGCAGCGGGTATTCTTGAACGTTTAATAAGTAAACAATTCTCATCTACGGCTGAGCCCAAGCAGCCGTTCATCAATGAACTAAAAACTTGCCCATGGCACGTGGCTGCCCTTCAGGTTCGTATAGATTTAACGAATACGAGTAGCTTAAGCAGCGGTCCTCGTTAACAAGGAGTCCCAATGAGCCATACACCCTCAGAAGTCGATAAACTCATTGCGCAGATGAATGAGATAAAAAATAGAAACGAACTTTTGAGGTGTATTGATCAGTATAATGCACTTAAGGCAAGCGAGGATGATGATAGAGAAGCTTTTTTAGCATTCCTTGAAAGATATGAAGATTTGTTAGAAGCGCATGAATCATTTGTCATGGATGATAACGGTCAGTTGATTATATTTGATATCGATGCCGCCCTTGCTGAGAAGTTTACTCAAATGTTTCCTAAACCTGCTATAAAGGCATCTTCGGAACATTCGGATATCTCACAGCCCTTT
>DDPL01000026.1:13838-15332 GCA_002342175.1 Legionellales bacterium UBA2469
ACCGATAAAGAGTTTGAGACCTTAACATCATCAAAATCACCAGGGCTTCAGTTGAAAGTTCCTGATACATCCGTTTCTTATCAATTTAAACTGGATAAAGATCTTAATCCCACTGCTTATATTGAAGAATTACCTACAGATGATAGAGATCTTACGTTAACCATCATGAATATCATTGAAAATATAGCATGCCATTCTAAGGTTGTTATCATTGAAACCGACGATAAAGTTGCTGCAGGGATTGCGAATGCTTATGTGAAGGCTCTCAGGGAGGATGCTGGTCTTCATATTTCTTATGACCCCATCGAACCTTCAGAAGAATTTACAGGTACTTTTGACATAGACAAAAATAAACCTTGGTTTAAAGCAGCCCAAGCCCTTCACTCAGTCCCGGCAAATACCCGGTAAATGTTTTTGTTGTAACGTGCCCTCTTTGCCACAAGACCAAGACAACTGACCATCTTCTTTAACCTGAGGCACTAAAATTAATGTTCCATCGCCAGCAATTTTTGTATAAGCAATGGTAACTTGTCCTTTATCCGCAATGGAAATACTGGCAACATTTGTGGTGGCTGCTGGAGAGGTATAACCTATCGATTGTGCATTCGCTAAATCATGGTGCGACATGTAATACTCTGCGACGGCCACGCGTGCCGGCATCGCCAGTTGCAAACCTTCTGCCACACGCGCTCGAACCATGTAATCCTGAAACATCGGAATTGCAAAAGTTGCCATTATGCCCATAATCGCCACAACCAACATGGTCTCTAAAAGGGTAAAACCTTTCATTCGTGCTCTATTCATCATCGCCAACATTCCTTACATATCAAAATCAATTATGCTATTATAGCCAATTATTTGATGTAAAATCACGCTATTTATGCATTTAAATCGAAAAAACAGAATAGAAAAAGCTCTAAATGAACAATTTAATCCTTCTTACTTGGAAGTTTTGAATGAGTCATTTATGCATCGGGTACCTGAAAATGCCGAAACACACTTTAAAGTGATTATGGTGTCTTCTATATTTGAGAGCACCCCAACCGTGCAACGGCATAAAAAAGTCTATTCAGCGATGCAATCCGAAATGGCTGCAGGTTTACATGCTTTGAGTTTACATCTCTATACACCGACAGAATGGCAAAAAAATGCGGCTGTCCTCTCAACACCTCATTGTGCACACAAGGGTGATGAGTCTAAGCAGTAACCCTTTCGCTTCCAAGGTGCTATGGATTTAAAGGTATATCTCACTGTTTAAAGTGGTGATGGATATGATTATCAACTCGTCGCAAAATAGAGGATGGGATTAGGTACGCGACAATGCGCATTTGCGCTTAACCTCCAAGGCATCCATGCCGAGGTTTCCCAAGAACATTTAATGCAGAATAAACCCCTCCTTCAACCTTTAACAACATTATCGTTGGTCTTACTCATCACTGGCGCAATTGACAGTATCCGCAATCTTCCTGCGACGGCTTGGTTTGGCTCACAGTT
>DDPL01000063.1 GCA_002342175.1 Legionellales bacterium UBA2469
TTGGGATTTTTGAATTAAAAAAACCGTGGGTCACACGGGGTTAGCTTGTGAAGTGAACGACAGTAGTCGTCAGCAGCAAGAACCACTTCTGCCATGTTTGACATGCTATGAGGAATCCTCGTCTCTTCAGAGCGGGGAGGACGTCAAAAGCATGGACGTTTAGATTATTAGAGCTGGTGTCATGTTTTCACAATTTGGTTCTAGTTTTTGAGCCAAATATGAAAAACCAAGCCCTAATAATGCAAGTGTTGGAGCAACCAGTAATACCAACATACCTAATGGAAATGTACCCATTAAAAGTGAGAACACTCCACATATAATTGCTGTAGCAAATAAGTCATATTTAACAACTTTTATTAATAAATCATCATTCCACAATTGAAAAGGATCTAGTCTTTCGAAATGTCCGCAAAAACCAACATTCTGAATGTATAGAATGCTTTGGCCTGTATATCTTAAGCCTTCGGCTATATCTTTAAATAAACCAGAAAATGTCATAAATAATCATTCCAAAAATGAGAAATATTGTAACTTAATTTTGATTAATATAAATTAATTTTCATTACGTTTAAAAATAAACCATCTAGAGAGGATGAGCGATCAATGACACCATCGCTCAAATTTTTTCTTCTTATCTCATCATGGCTAGATTATCAATTTTGAGTGGTGTTAAGGACTGTTCCAAAGCTCGACACTCTTCTAGGATTTTATTGGTGATTTTTTCATGCGTAAAATGTATTTGTGCATAGGATTTTATAACATGTAGTACAGACTTAAACTTATCAAATTTTTCTGGTGAATCTTCTTTTGTTGCCACCGATCGCATCAATTTCTCTAATTTTAAAAAGGCATCTTGTATGCGAACAGCCGTAGTTGTTTCATCCACTAAGTTTGAAATCACATTATAAAATGCATGGATTTGTTCAATTTCATCAACGTCTGAGTATAGAAATGAATTGAGTGCATCTTCAAGTTCTAATCGATGATCGGCAACGCCATAATCCTGTATAAATCGGACAGCAGGAATCGATAATACAATTTTTTTATTCAGCTGAAACTTTTCAATCATCATAGGTGGGAGATTAAAGCCTAACTTATAAGCATGTTCTAGTAATTCTGTTATGGATCTACAACTAGCCAACGATTCAACATGCCCATTGGGCTCAGGTAACCTTGCAAAATCAGAGGTTTCACTAAGTTTTTTTAAAAAATCTTTTCGCTCTTTGTTCGCGGTTGTGCGTAATAATTCCTTTGCTTTATGAGCAATACTGACCATAAGCACTTGCTTTAATCGATTATCAATATTTCGACTAAACAATGATTCTACTTTTCTTTCTAGTTCTTCATAATCTCGAATTTTGACATGAGCTTCAAAATGGTTATTGACTGTACGAAAAAAGGAATGACATAACTCAATCACTGATACAGTGCTTTCAGCACTAATAGATTGCATAATATTTGCAACACTCATTTCTCTACTTTTTAAAATAGCTAAAGTTGAAAATATTTTATGTCTGAAAAATTGGTATTGCTTTTGACTATTCTTTAATTGCTCAAATTTCTCAATCGCTTGAACGTGTAAATTTAGTTGATTGATGTGATAAAGCTGAATTTCTCGCACAATTAGGTCATAAATTTTTTCCAAGTAAATTGTGCTTGTTTTGTCTAATTTATTAATTTTTTCAATTAAGGAAAGAGATGCGACTTCATATTGATGAGGCATGGATATCAAATGGTTGAATAAAAAAAATGCATGTTATCATATTTATTTTTGTTTAAAAAGAGGCTCTAGGGACGAGCCTCTATAACGCATCTTATCGTTGATTGTTCACTTTAACCGGTTGTCTGGAAGAAAATTGAATTTTTTCAGTTGGTTGCATCATCTTGAAACTCCTTTTTTTATAATTATAAAAGTTAAAACACTGTTGTTTTAACTGGCGATTTGGACCGATTGAATTGTAGTTAAATGGGTTAGAATTTTCAAAACCTTTTGCTCATTTTGAGCATCTCATTTGAAAATTAATTACAAATCCACCATATGGTCTATAATTAAATCATAAAGGCTCTTTTGGGATCTAAAGAAATGGTTTTTACTTACCAAGCAATCACTGCAAATTGTGGTAATAATGATTTTGGGCCGCAGGCCACACATTTATTGTGCGAACACATTAATCAAAATCCTTGCGATTTCTACATCCTCAATCTACAAGAGGCTCAATATAGTTTCATCGAGAGCACCTTGAAAACGTTATTGGGAGAAACCTATGAAGTTATCAAATGTGCTTCCATGGATACCCTCACAAACATAAATAGTATGGGTGCATATATCACTCAAAATGGTGTTGGAATTGCAAACATCCTCATTTATAATAAATCTAAATACACGCACCAAATCGATAGCGAAATTGCTAAGCGACGTTATACAAGTCTTTCAGATCCTGATAGTGAACTTAAAGGTTATAATAAAGGTGGTGTTTGCTCCATAGTAACCCTGAAATCTCAGGAATCACCTGATGACGAGTCGATTAAAATACAGATGATATCTGGACATCTCGATGCAAACTCTCCTGCCAAACGGGCAAAAGACTGGAAAAATATTCAAGAAATAGCTTCTGTTACGCTAACAGAAACATCGACATGGGAAGATTTGATTTCAAGCTTACCAGATCTTAGAATTTCTGGAATAGATTGTAATACTCGGGATTTAATCACTACCCCTGATACGCCTATTATGACGTTAGATGATGTGGAGGTAAAAGGGTTTAATCAATTTCCATTGGGCAATTTGCGCTTCTCCAGTACAGAAACTTATATTCCAAAAGAAACACATAAAGAAGAAAAAAAAGCTAGGTATGGAACTCAAGGATACACATTATCTGGCTCTCTTGACGTCAATGAAATACTTAACTACCAGCCTCCTGAATTTGAAAATTTGGATATTGAAAGCTCCGTTAGTCTTGACCCTGACGAAAATCACCCAAGAGACCATAAAATCATCATTACACCAACACTTACAATTGAAAAATTAAATGATTTTGAACATGTAAAGCTTCATTTAAGTATACTTTTAGTAAAGGCATCACCATTGTTAGCAGATGCCATGACGAAATTAAGCGACAGCCCTGAATCCCGTCAAAAATTATTAGAGATATTTCGATTATTAATTGCCAAAGATGGATTATTATTTAAAATTCAAAGTTTATATCATCATAAATTAGACTTTATCAACAACATGAAAGAATTAAAAAGATCACCTCGGGTCATTGATGATTATAAACATCATTTTTTTTCATCCCTTTCCTGGCTTTATGATTTGCGAATAGAAAACATATCCGATATAGTTCCAAAATTAAACGACGAAATTAAAAAAACAACTGAATTACTAAATAATCCACCAGTCATTCGTTCACTCGAAGAATTAAAAAAAGACTGTTGCAATATTTTAAAAAGATATGAAACTCAAAAATCCTCTAGTTTAATCTCTTATTTTTTGGCATCAAGCAAACAAGCAATAAAAAAAGCTGCCATACAAAATTTGATTACAATCATCAATGCTTCAAATTCAACTGAAGATATATCAGTGGCCTTTCTTAATATAAAAAGAAACTCGGAACTCTTTGTTAAGTCAGGTGAAGATGTAACAATTGGTGTATTAGCTACACTCATACAAGAAGCTGAAAAATTAATTAAAGATTCTGATGTGCTCTCATTCGAAGATGAGAACCGCTTTCCCAATTTAAAAAAATGGGTCATTAATAAATTAGATTCCTATTCCACCTTACCTAAGGAGAATCCCGCAAGAAATGCTGCAAGTATTGAGAAAAAAATTAATGCTTGTCACGAATTAATTGCTATCGTAGCCGATAGCAATGATATCGAAGAGATATTTAATGGTATAAGTCGTTATAGAGCCTTACACATTAGGGACTTATTCAAAGGATCTTCTGGAAAATTTTCCCAGATTGTTGACGATTGTTTGGAGATGACGCTTCGGTACATGGAACTTGAGCAATCATCTCAACTCAAAAAATAGTGAACTTATTTAGTTGGTTTGGGTCGCATACTTTGTTGCATGGAGAGCTTTTTATTATTCGCTAGCTCCTGTTCTTCTTTTTTCTTACGGGCAAGTTCTTGTTCGACCATAAGTTTATAAAAAACATTTAGGGTTTGTCGAGGAACTAAACGATGAGGTTCTTGTTGCTCCATTTCTTGTTTTTGTAATCTGCTTTGGCGGTTTGACGGCGTTCTATTCATCTGAGGTTGCATCTGATTGGCTAGTCTGAGCTGTTGTAACTGCCTAGAAACCATTGTAATTTGAGCAATTTGTTCTGATAATGTATTTGACGATTGTTGCCTGGCCACAGCAGCAGTTCCTCTTCTGACACGTTGCGGTGTTTGACGAATCACGGCCTGCGGGACCAGATTTTGGTTAAAATTATTTTGTAAAGCATTAACATTTGTTTGTTGAGGCATAACTTCTGGATTCATTTGCATCACAAATTCATCCGATTTTTTTCGCCCTTTTCCTTTTGTCAATTCATCTTTTAAATAATTTTCCTTCAAAATAAAGTAATCATGCACAGAACGTTCCGCCTGCCTTTTAAAATCTTTAGAAGGTGATATTTTCTGTGTTAAATGCAGTTTGTAAATTTCGTCTTTGGGCAAGTCGCCAAGTCTTTCAACATAGACCTCACCCTTTTTTAACAAGAGCCTTTTTAAAAACTTTACCAGTTCTTTGAGAATATCCTCATCGTTAAAATAGGGTATTGTGATTACCGTTTCATTCGTTTTATTTATAGGCATTTTATTTCCTTAAATATAATGATATCTTTGAATAACATTCAACAATTGATGTTGATTCATATGTGCAATATCTTTGTCTATATTCAAATCTAACATACGATTTAAATGTTTGCTAAATGTATGTCGAAATAACCCTTTCATATGTGGTGGAGAGATGACGACCAAGTGTTTAAAAAGATTACGTTTACGCGCGGATTCAAGCCAATTTCGAATCTCTTGAGAAAACTGCTTAATTTTATTTTTTTTCAAGTCTGAGTGAGGTGAAAATGTTCCGTTCCCTCCTGCATTTCCTCTAAATCGACCTAAACGATCGTGTCCTAAATCAATATCTTTGAGTTGATTTTCAGGATGTAATAATTCTTTAACTAAATTAATTTCTTCTGGTTTGCGGTGATATTCATAAACTCGACAGCTGCTGGCATCAGCAACAACGACCCAGGTATCCCTGCCATTTGTTCTCATGATAACAACTCCTTCATTATTTTTTTCTTTTATACTTTAAGGATAGTATAAAATTTAAACAATTATAGGTTTTTCATCATTTTTATTTTTTTTCTAACAATTGAGTGCTGACATCTAACAACAAATGATGACTCATGGGTTTTAAGATTTCATGAATACTTTGAAGCTTATTGATCATCTGATCTCGCCAGATGGAGGGCGTGATTAATTTGATTATCATTTTTTCCAATTCAATTGCATTACAATCTGGCTGTAATAACTCCGGGAACACCAATTGATTTAACAGTAAATTCACAAGTCCCAAATATTTAACTTTCATAAATAAAGTTGCTAAATAATAATTAAGCCAACTCGAACGATAAATAATACAACTGGGCTTCATTAATAAGGCGCATTCTAAAGAAGCGGTTCCAGAGGCCACAACAACAGCATCGGCCGCCTGTACAACCATTTGAGCGTTTCCATCAAAACAAAAATAAGGATATGGGCATTCCTGAAAAAATGACTTAACCCAATACTTATCAAGACTTTTTGCAATAGGAATAATAATTTTTATTTCCTGCAAACTGGAATGCTTTGCCAAGCGCTTCAAGCTCTCTAACATCACAGGCATGTGGCGAATAACTTCTTGTTTTCGACTACCAGGTAAAAAAGCAAGGATTCGTTCTGTGGGGCACAATCCCAATTGATTACGACAATTCAATTTTGAAGGTACTTGTGAAATGGATTCCAGTAAAGGATGACCCACATATGTCGAAGGGATATTTTCTTTATCATATAAAGCCTTTTCAAAAGGCAATATAACAGCCATATGATCGACAACTCTTCGAATGGTTTCAATTCGACCAGCCTTCCACGCCCATACTTGTGGCGACACATAATATAATATAGGACAAGAAACATTTTTTTTTATCCATTTGGCTAATCTCAAGTTAAAACCTGGATAATCGACAAGAATCACCAAATCTGGTTTAACTTTTTTCAAATGTGCTTGTATAAGATGAAATGCTTTTCGAATCACATGTAAATGCGACAAAACACCTGTTAATCCGGTAATTGCTAACGAGGTTAAATCGAAAATCACATCCATACCAGCACTTTTTAAATGGTTGCCGCCAAAGCCCGAGGCTTTAATATCCGGATATTTGGATTGTAATTGTCGAAGGAGTTTTGCTGCGTGCTGATCGCCCGACTCTTCACCGGCGATCAGAACAATATGTTTAAACACAGATAGTAGCATCCCGAGTGGATTGAATGATTTGTTGAATACGAAGTGCCAATTCTAAAGCTTTTGCTCCAGCAACGCCGTCGACTGCTGGTTTAGCTTGTTTAAGAACCGTTTTTACAAAATTATTAATTTGCAAATTCAAAGGATCTTGTCTTTCAGTTGGAATTAATTCTGTTTCAAAATAGGATTCTGTTTCAGAATAGGCATTCAGAGAAAACTTCGTCAATTTCTGTTGTTGAAAATCCAGCGCAAAATAATCGTTTTCTTGATATACACGCATCACACGTTCAACAGAAGAATGAACGCGACTTGCCGTCAATTGAGCAATACAACCATTTGCAAATTTTAATCCAATCGTGGCCAAATCTATGGCAGAAGTCATAATTGATATTCCTTTGGCATCAATATCAACCACTTCACTCGGTACTAAAGATAAAATAATATCAAGATCATGAATCATTAAATCTAAGACCACATCAACTTCACATCCTCTTTTTTTAAAGGGGGCTAGCCGTTGTGCCTCAATCCATTGGGGTTGATTGAGATAATGTATGAATTCTGAATATGCAGGATTAAAACGCTCTAGATGTCCGACTTGTAAAACCAAACTTTTTTCTTTTGCCAATTGGTTTAAAATCATTGCTTCTTGAAGTGTTTGAGTAATTGGTTTTTCCACTAAAACATGAACACCTTTTTCTAAACAATATTGAGCAATCTCAAAATGTGCTGGCGTGATGGCCGCAATACTGACTGCATCAACTTCTTGAATCATTTCTTCCAGTTGAGAATAGGCTTTAATTTTTAGTTCATGAGAAACGGTTTCAGCTTGACGATGATGAACATCATAAACACCCATTAAACGAACATTGGGATGTGTTGCATACTTTTGTGCGTGAAATCTTCCTAAATAGCCAACTCCGATGACACCACATCTAATTCTAGACATAACAAGTTATTCCAAATATAAATACAAATTAAATTATCTCACTTTCATTATCGGATATCCAGTATTTAACCCCATCGATAATATAAACGCCAAAATATTCCATATAAAAATGGCATATAATCTGCAGAGGGATTCAATTCAGATTGACCATCCCCAGCCGTATAAACAAAACCAAATTCACCCATTACGTTGGGTGTGAAACCATAGTTTAAACCCAAACCAAATGTTGGTGAAATAGTGTCTTGAATTAATAAATCATCAACTCTATTGAGCCAAGCCATTCCTGCTGTTGCAAATAAGCGTAATTTTTTAGAGTCATTCCATGGCACTAGAAATTTTCCTTGTAATGACATGGTGTAGGTATTTGATGTAAACTCGGTGGAATCGTCGTTATCAAAACTATATAAGCTTTCAGGATCAAAGTAGATGGTCGCTTTAGGATAGTTCCAATAATTAAACTCCAACTGAAAATTGGTAAAAACTTCCACCCCGCCTGAAAAACCCCATAATACCCCACCTTCCTGAACTCGAATTGGGGTAGACATAGAGATAGCTGAATTTTGTTCGGATCCTTGAGGAACAAGAGCATCCCAGGTGGTGGAGCCATATCCAACACCTGCACCAATATACCAAGGATTTTCAACTTTTTGATAAGCATTTGCGCTTGAAATAATAAAAAACCAAGGTGTTAAATTTTTAAATTTAAATTTCACAAAAAAAATCCCTTAAAAACTACAAGCTTGACCGGTTCCGCTACATACACGACCATCAGCTAATACACCACCGTTTAAGAAACATTGCCAATCATCTAAACAACTTTGATAAGTATTTTCTTTTTGATATCGACATGCTCTATCAATCGAGCCAAAGGTACTAATCATTCGATTATAAATTAATTGAACATTCGAGCACATTCGAGCAGGTAACCCTTGAGACTGGCAATAACAACGCGCCACCTCCGAAAAGGATAGACAAAAAGCAGGATCATCAACAGGTAAAGCTTGTTGGCAAGCAAAGCTTTTCATCGAGAATAAACTTATAAACAAAAAGCTAAAAAGAATATTTTTAAATCTCTTCAATAACATTCCATTTCTCCATCAGTAGAACGTTTATGAATAATACAACGAAAATATGTTTGCTAAAAGAATGTTTATTATAAAATATAAAATAATCAATCAATTAGAAATAAAAAAGGCGGTATTCCCGCCTTTTACTATTCGTCAGTTAAGCGGAAATATTTTGTGCCAAAATAACGTAATAATTTTTTGCGAATTGTGCCGCGACTAATTCCTAATAATTTCGCTGCTTGCAACTGATTGCCACGTCGCTTTTCCATCACAGCCTGAAGCAAAGGTGGTTCGACTTCAGACAGAATCATATCATACAAATCTTGAATATTTTTATTCTTATTTTCTGCCAGAAAACGTGAGACAAGATTATAAACCAATTCTTGTAAAGCGGCATCTTGCTTGAGCGCAACTTGCTCAGCACTAGCCTTCATATCAGCTACAGTCATCTTAACTTCCTTATTCTAGTTAAATCAACAACTTCTCCAATTTGCCTTCTTAAAAGATGAAAGCAAGATTTATTGTACATCAAGAATAAAACATACGCTATATCTTTACGACCCAAATTTCTCGAAATTTAGGTCGTAAATCAATCATTAAGACAACAACTTATTCACTCTTGCAACATAGGCCGCTGGATTTTCTAAATGTCCTCCATCTGCCAATACAGCTTGCTCAAACAAAGTGTAGACCCAATCTGAGAACAATTCATCATCCTGAATTGATTGAATTTTACCCATAATTCGATGATGAGGATTGATTTCTAAAATAGGTTTTGTTACGGGTACCCCCTGCCCTGTTGCTTTCAATATTCTTTGCATTTCAAGACCCAAATCATTTTCATCGGCAACAATACACGCAGGAGAATTTGTCAAACGTGTGGTTGTGCGAACGTCTTTGACATGATTTTCCAGAATCTTTTTCATGTGTTCAAGAATAGGTGTTATTTCTTTTAAATTGTCTTCTTGTTTTACATCTTCCACATCGGGTAAGTCAACTTTACCTTTACTAATTGATTGTAACTTTTTACCATCGTATTCATTTAAATAACCAACCAACCATTCATCAACCCGATCACTTAACAATAAAACTTCAATACCCTTCTGCTGAAAAATTTCCAAGTGAGGACTCGTTTTGGCTGCATTATAGTTTGCTGCCGTGACGTAATAAATTTTTTTTTGCTCGGGTTTCATCCTCGAAATATAATCATCAAACGATACATTCTGTACTAAAGAATCTTGATGCGTTGATGCAAATCGCATTAACTTTGAAATTGCAGCCTTGTTGGTAAAGTCTTCAATTGGGCCTTCTTTTAAGACGGTACCAAACACATTCCAAAATTTTTGATACAATTCAGATTCGTCACTTGCCATTTTCTCTAGCATATTTAACACACGTTTGGTACATGCTGAACGAATTGCATCGACTTGTTTGTTTTCTTGCAAAATTTCGCGAGAAACATTTAATGGCAAATCACTTGCATCAATCACACCTTTTATAAAACGAAGGTATCTAGGCAAAAACTGTGTAGCGTCATCCATAATAAAAACACGCTTCACATACAGTTTTAAACCGTGTTTTGATTCTTGTTGCCATAGATCAAAAGGAGCAGAGGATGGAATATAAAGAAGGCTTGTGTAACTTTGTTTTCCCTCAACATGATTATGTGACCATGCCAATGCATCTTGATAATCATGCGTTAAAGACTGATAAAATCGTTGATATTCTTCATCTGAAATTTCAGATTTATTTAAAGTCCATAAAGCCGTTGCTTTATTAATCGTTTCAAACTCAACATCACTCGAAATTTCTTTTTCTTCACCGTTTTCACCCACTTCTGCTAATTTTTGCATGCAAATCGGCCAAGCGATATGATCTGAGTACTTGGTGATGATACTTCTTAAACGCCAATCACTTAAAAATTCAGTTGCATCGGTTTTTAAATGCAAAATAATATCAGTACCCCGCATGGTTTTTTTAATTTTAGCAATGGTAAAATCACCCTCTCCAGTCGACTCCCATTGTATGCCCTCTTTGGCATCAGCGCCTGCTTTTCGTGTTTGTACCGTAACTTTATCTGCGACAATAAATGCTGAATAGAATCCAACCCCAAATTGGCCAATCAGGTGAGAGTCTTTCGCTTGTTCTCCAGTTAAATGACTTAAAAATTCTTTTGTTCCTGATTTGGCGATGGTTCCTAAATTTTGGATTGCTTCATCTGAAGTCATTCCGATACCATTATCAGAGATAGTTAACGTCTTTAATTTTTCATTAAAAGTTACAGAGATTTTTAAATCCGGATCTTGTTCATATAAGTCAGCTTGACTTAAACCAATAAAACGCAATTTATCTAATGCATCAGAAGCATTGGAAATTAATTCTCTTAAAAAAATTTCTTTGTTGCTATATAAAGAATGGACCACCAAATGCAATAGTTGTTTAACTTCTGCCTGAAACCCTAATGTTTTACTTTTTTCAGTCATGTTATCTCCCAATAAAACAATGAACGTTTTGTATATTGGGATGAATTTATGATTTTCAAGTTAATTTAACTAAATTCTATAGGATTCATCATTTTTTCTCTGAAAAACCGAACCAGAAACCAACACAAAAATAACAACATAATCCTATAAACTGACAAACAAAAGAAAACACCACCAGCCCCCATAAGGATTTTTCATAGAGCACACCCATCACCACACTCCCCAAAAACCAAGCCAAACCAAAACATGCATTAAATATTCCATAAGCATGTGCTCGTTGATGTTCATCGGTTATTTTTCCAACGAATGCACGCATCAAAGATGATTGCACCCCCATACCAATTCCCCATAATATAATGCCAACCAATACAAAGCGGACATCTCCTAAAAATACAAACAGTGCATACGCAATAGATAGCAAAGATGACCCTATCAATACCTTAAAACCCCATTTATCAAAAAAACACCCCCATATCGGTGTAATGAATATGTTTGAAGCCGAAGAAATTGCGTAAAAAATTGGAATCCAAAAAGTTGTAACCAAATGTGTTTTTTGGAAATGAAAAGCCATAAGTGCGAAATCTGCAAATCCCATTGCCATAAAAGATGAACCTAGCACATAGATTTTAAACACATATGGATGTTTTAAACCTATATTTGAAGCCGGAGAAGCAATATCCTTATGATCCGAGGATTGGGTGATAAATGCTAGACTTAAAATTGCAACTGATAATAATGCGGGAATCCATAAAGATTGAAATGCAAGATGCATGTCATTCGACTTATAAATCACATAGGTCACAAATAGTGGTCCTAACATCGCTCCAATTCTGTCCATTGCTTCATGAATACCAAATCCCCAGCCCATCCCAACACTTTGCCCTGCTTGTGACAATAACGTATCTCGAGATGGCACCCTTAGTGCTTTCCCAATGCGTTCTAGCAAAATGAGTACAAATGCCCACATCCAAGAATGGGTCCATCCTAATATAGGAATTGAAATGAGATTTAAAACATATCCAACAAAAATAAAATGCCAATACCGACCTGACTGGCTTGCGTAGCGCCCAGCAAAAAATCGAACCAAATAACCTAAAAACTCACAAAAACCCGCAAGTGTACCAACCATAAAGGCACTTGCACCTAATGTTTCTAGAAAAGCACCTTGTATTGAACGTGCGCCTTCATAAGTCATGTCTGAAAATAGACTAACCAATCCAAACAAAAGGATAAAATGCATCGGTGAACGGGCTGACATATTCTCTAAAATCCCCAAAAAAAAGGGCTGGAATTCCAACCCTTTTTAAATCCGATTAACGGCTATAATACAAATCAAATTCAAATGGATGAACCGATTTACGCATTATTTGTATATCTTCGTGTAAATGAGAAATCCAATTATTTACAAATGTGGTACTAAAAACGCCACCAGATAATAAAAACTCGAAATCTTTTTCTAAACAATGCGCTGCATGCTCAAGTGATGTTGCCAGTGTTCGAATTGATCCTCTATTTTTATCATCTAGTGCATATAAATTATTTTCTAATGCTTCTCCAGGATGTATTTGCTTTTGAATACCATCAAGTCCTGCCATCATTAATGCAGAAAATGCTAAATATGGATTTGCCATACAATCTGGAAAACGAGCTTCAATACGTTTTGCTTTAGGATTACCATTGGTTAAAGGAATGCGGATAGCAGCTGAGCGATTACGAAATCCATAAGCCAAATATACAGGTGCTTCAAATCCCGGAACCAAACGTCGATAACTATTAATGGTTGGATTGGTAATGGCGTTTAATGCTTGCGCATGTTCCAATATACCCCCAATAAAATACAACGCAGTATCCGATAACCCCGCATAACTTTGCCCATCAAAAATATTCTTCTCACCCAGTCCTAATGATAAATGACAATGCATACCACTACCATTATCCCCAACGATAGGTTTGGGCATAAATGTAGCTGTTTTTCCATATTGGTGAGCTATATTGCGAACCACATATTTGAGCAATTGTAATTCATCTGCTTTTAATGTTAGACGATTGCATTTGGTTGCAACTTCACATTGATTTGCATTTGCCACCTCATGATGATGGGTTTCAACCTCTATCCCCATTTTTTGCAACGCCACACAGATCGCAGAACGAATATCTTGAGAAGAATCAACAGGGGGGACGGGAAAATATCCACCACGGACTCCTGGTCGATGTCCGGTATTTCCACCTTCAATTGACTTCGCAGAATTCCAATGTGCTTCACCTGAATCAATTTGATAAAAAACATTGCCCATTTGGTTGTCCCAACGTATATCATCAAATATAAAAAATTCCGGCTCAGGACCAACTAATACCCTATCCGCTATTCCCGTACTTACTAAATAAGCCTCTGCTTTTTCCGCAATGACGCGAGGGTCAAGCTCATAATCATGACCTGTTGTTGGATCCACAACTTTACATCTTAACAAAGCTGTTTTATCACGGTAAAAAGGGTCAATCTGAACTTCTGAATTTTCACAAGGACGAAGAGCCAAGTCCGATTGATTAATTTCCTGCCATCCTTTTAGAGAAGAACCATCAAAACCCTTTCCAAAATTAAAAAGATCATCATCAACTGCAGATGCGGGTATAGTAATATGATGTTCCTTTCCCATTAAATCTGTAAATCTCAAATCCACAAATTGCAAATCTTCACTTTTTATAACATCTAACAGCTTTTGTTTTAACATTTAAATTCCCTCCGTTTGAAAAACAGTTTATCCTAAAATATAAAGATTTGAAGGCTTTAAACGTTTTTTTTATAAGAAGATAACAAAATGCATAATTTCTCTTATCGAGCTGTAGACGCACATGGAAAACAGCTAAAAGGCAAAGTACAAGCCATTTCGGAGATACAAGCTAGACAGCAATTAAAGGCCGCAGGCTATATTGTTTTAGAAGTTAAAGTTAAGAAAAAACATTTTTTACAATTAAATGTTCGGATTAAAACTCAAGATATTTGTCTATTTACACGCCAACTTGCGACACTATTAAATGCGGGTATTCCTTTAACTGAAGCACTTTCAGGTTTGGCTAATGAGCAATCCCAAGAAAATCTCAAACATATGATTCAAGGCGTTCAGCAAAAAGTATTAGAAGGTTTTTCGCTAGCTCAAGCACTTAAACAATATCCTGAGTCATTTTCAAATTTATATTGTGCAACCATTTATGCAGGTGAACAATCAGGTCAATTGGATCAGGTTCTTAACCAACTAGCAAACTATATTGAACAACAACATTATGCAAAACAAAAAATACAACAGGCCTTAATATACCCTTCTCTAATGATTAGTGTTGCGTGTCTTATTATCATTTTTTTGATGACCCAAGTGGTTCCTAAAATACTATCCATATTTGACGACAATCAACAAGAACTCCCTTTTGTAACGAAAATTCTCATCCATTCTAGTCATCTCCTAAGTCAATTATTTCCTTTTATATTAATAGGTGGCGTGATTTTGGCATATTATCTCCACCACCAAAAATCCAATACAGACTGGCTCTATCAACGTTATCAATCATTAACACAAATTAAAATCTACCGGCAATTTGTCAAATTAACACAAATACCCCAGTATTTGCATACCATTCGCATTCTGCTAACTTCAGGGGTCAATGTCTTAGAAAGTATGCAAGTTGCAAGTCAAATGATCTCAAACCTAGCCATTCGAGATATCTTTAACCAAGCCACTAAAAATGTCAAAGAAGGGATGTCAATTAGCCAAGCTCTGCAAAAAACCAACTGGTTTACAAGTATGACGTTACATCTAATTCAAAGTGGGGAAAAAAGTGGTCAAATAACTACCATGATGGAGCGTGCCGCCCAACAAATTGATATGGAACGACAGCAATGGATAGATACCGGTTTGAAATTACTTGAACCTATCATCATCCTTGCCATGGGAAGCTTTGTTCTATTTATCGTTCTTGCTATCTTGTTACCTATTTTTCAAATGCAACAATTGGTGTAGACTGGACGAATAACCGTTTAAGGAACACAAATATGTCAAAACAACAAGGTTTTTCATTAATTGAAATTATGGTCGTCGTCGTCATTATGGGTATTTTAGCAGCTTTAATTGTGCCTAATATTATGAGCCGTCCTGACCAAGCAAGACAAGTCAAAGCCAAACAAGATATTCTTGCCATTGAAAACGCCCTCGAACTCTATCGATTGGATAACGGATTTTATCCCACCACCGAACAAGGATTAGATGCACTGGTTCATCAGCCCCAAGTCGAACCCACACCATCTAACTGGCGAAGTTACCTTAAAAGTTTACCCAAAGACCCATGGGGGCACGAGTATCACTATGAAAATCCTGGCGAACATCATGAAATCGATATTTTCAGTGAAGGCTCGGCTTCTAAAGATCATAAAATCATAGGAAATTGGTCTGAGTGATACGTCAAAAAGGTTTTACCCTCATCGAGGTGATGGTTGCTTTAGTCGTGTTGTCTGTCGGGTTAGGCACCCTTATGGTCGCTTCATCCGAAAACATACGAACTTACCAAAAAATTCAAGAAAGAATGTTAGAAAACTGGACCAGTATCCAAGCTGTCCATTTGTTGGAACTTAAAATGATTCCTATGATATTGACACAGCCCTACCACGCTGTAACAACGATTAACCATCGTCGCTGTTATTGGAAAATGGAGGCGCACCCGACCCAAATACCATCCCTTTATCGCATTGAAATATCAAGTAAAATGCGTGAGAATGGTCCTTATGATTATCATGTTACCTCTTACCATATCTTGAGTCAGACATCGTGAATACCCAAAAAGGTTACACCCTCATTGAACTCCTGATTGCATTATTTATTTTTTCTATTTTAAGCATCCTTACATCTTATTCATTAAAGCGCATCATGGATACGCATCACAATATTAAGTTTAATTATAACTTCTGGCAAAAAACCGATTCTCTTATCCATGAATTAGAACATCATTCACAATCTTTTATTAATCGCGAAATGATTACAAAAGATAAACATCATTTTCCATCATTCATTGGTCAACATGATTATATTGAATGGACCTATACATCAAGGCCAAACCAATCCCTAAAACGTATTGCCTATGTGTGCCAAGGTGCACAATTAAAAATTCGACATTGGGTGCATATAATCCCGACAACTCGAAACGAATTTAATGAAACAATTGTTTTAGATCATTTATCCGATTGTCATTTTCGTTATATGAATCATAAACATCAAATGTCTGGGTTTTGGCAAGATGATAAACATCCCAATCCCAAAGGGTTTCAACTCACATTAAGTTGGGCTAATCATGAAAAAATACAATTGTGGTTTACAATGCCACCTTATGTTTATGACATCAAATAATCCATCCACTCGACAACAGGGAACTGCCTTACTTAGTGCCTTAATGATGGTGATTGTGATTGCCAGTATATTAACCATTTCGGTATATCAAACTCAATTTCACATAAAAAAAGTTCAACTTGAGATGGAAAATCAACAAGCTCAATGGATTGCAAACGGGGCAAAATCTTGGGCAGCTGTCATTTTAAAAAAATATCAGTTTAAAACGACGCAACCCATTCTTGCAAAGCTTTCTGGAAAAAACATCGATTTGCCAAAAAACTGGAAACTATCCGCAAAACTCATTGATGCACAAAGCCGTTTTAATCTCAATAATCTGGAGGAACAACCCCAGCGCATATTATTTTACTTATTACTTGAAAATTTACTTAAAAAAGAAAAAAATGTTCCCTTGGAGCAAATTTTTTACGGAACATTGGCAAAACTTGACCCGGCTTTCAATCATCGTGAGAAAAACAATCATGCTCCACTAAATGAGCCAAATGAAAATATTACAGGTTCATACGCAACGCTTGGAGAGTGGGGAAAAATTAAAGGCGTTAATTCACAAATATATAAAATCATGGCACCGTTTCTCACTGTGCTTCCAGAGTCTCTGCCTCTGAATATTAATACATGTCCTAAAGAAATCATCAAAGCTTTAAAACCAAAACTATCAGATACAGATGTGGAGCGAATCATATTCGCACGCGGAGATAAAGGCTTCAGAAGTCAAGATGANNTAAAATTCCAGTTCAAAATGTTACCATTTTTAGCCAATATTTTTGGGTTGAAGTGGATATCACCACCCCAACCCATCGACATATTCAAACTGAATATTTATTTGTGCGAAGATTGTCAAAAAAGGAAACGCCAACCATTAAGCTTATTCGACAATTTAACTTGCTATAACATGCTTTGGTAACAATAACCAATAGTCGCCAGAGTTGCTCATGAGACTCGCTGTTTGCATCGCTTTTTCTCCAGCACCCCAATAGATATCTCCACGAATTGGGCCGCGAATCGAACCACCTGTATCCTGGGCCACCATCAAACGTGCCAATGGTTTTAAATCGCCATGAGCATCAACAGGATATTCGGTGTTCAAAAATAAAGGAACACCCATGGGAATATAATGTTTATCAACCGCTATCGAATATTGCGGTGTTAAAGATACAGTTTGTGCACCCTTAAATGCTGGTTTCTCATAACGTTCAAAAAAGACATAGGAAGGATTTTTCTTTACATATTCATTCATTTTCTCAGGGTGTTTATCAAAATACTTACGAACAGCTTCATTCGAGGCTTGGCTCCGCTTTAACACGTGACTATTAATCAACAATTGCGCAATGGCATGGTATCGATGACCATTTTCAGCTGCATAGCCCACATAAATTTGTCGACCTAACCCTGTTTCAATCACACCTGATCCTTCAATTTCTAGCAGCATCGCATCTAAAGGACTTTTTACCCAAGCAATCACTTCGGCTTTTCCTTTTAAAGCACCATGATAAATTTGATACCGGGTATAATAAGGTTTTAAATGACGCCCAATCACATGCCCATAAATATGGTGATGGCTGAGCATTGATGAAAATTCACCCAAATGGGCGCTGACCAAATCACCTGGATAAGCATAAATCGGTGTTTTATAAACATCTGTTTTATGCGCACTTCCTTTAAAAGTTGGCGCATAATAACCGGTAAAAGTTCCTTTCTTATAGTGTGACCAATGATAAACCTGAAAATATGTTTCAAAAAAACGCTTCGCACGTTTCGTACTGACATGCCCTTTGAGCACCATGGCACGTCGACAAATCGGTAACCAATCTTTCACTTTAATCGAAATCACTCGACTACCTACAGACATATTCGGATCTTCTTTCATCCAAAGCTCACAAGATGCTTTGAATGCGTCTAAAGATTTATTTAATTCGACATTTTCCCACTGTGGCAGTTGTTCAAATTTGACTTTTTTCAATACATTTGATGATACTTTGGGTGCCGTCATCGGGGGTGCGGGTTCATCTTTTTCAGGAATTTGGCTGATATATACAGCAAGGAGAACAGCAGATAATACAATTACTAAAACGAATTTGTTGGTAAGGTGTTTTAACATCAAGACCTCTTTTCCATGACAAAAGTGATCAAAATTTTATCAAAAACCCCTTGAAAAGTCAATTTTTGAGCAACTGCGTGTCTAATTTCAAAAAATAAAAGAAAATGTTTGTTAGCTAGATCTTTGCAAATACCCGTGTAGGCCCCCCACTGCCTCCTTTGATTTTCATCGGCGCAATGATTAAAAATGTGCCTACAGGTGCCAACTGATTTAAATTGTCCAAATTTTCTAAACCATACAAATTAGCTCCAAGAATAATTCGGTGCGTATAAAACCTTTTCGATTTTCCCGGATCCATACTTGCTGTATCAATACCCAACCCTTTTATCTTAGCTTTAACCAAATAAATTGCCGCATCTTTAGAAATTCCTGGAAAATGTAAATGTTTGACATCCCCAAATTTATCAGATCCCAAATAAGTTTTTTTATCATTCCAATATTGACTCCAATCCGTTCGAAATAAAACAATATCGCCTTCTCGTAGTTTTCGATAGCGGTTTTCAAATCGCTGAATATCTTGCACTTTAATTTCATAATCAGGTTGCCCTTGCACTTTATCATGCACATCAATTACAACAGCTTCTCCAATTAAATGTTCAGGACTAATTTGATCAACAGTTAAACCATGTTTTGAAAAATGAATAGGTGCGTCAATATGTGTTCCACCATGTTCTGGCGTGCAAAATTTAAAGGCTGAATAAAAATAACCTTTAGGCGTTTCACCAAAATAAACTGTTTGCTTCAAAAAACCTTTTTCTGTTGGCCAAAAAATAGTGTCTTTATCAAATGGATGGGTTAAATCAATAAAATGTGCATGTCCTTGAGAAATTAAAATAAATGTCATTAAACATGCACAAATTTTCATTTTTTCCCTTAAGAAGTGTACACCAATGAAATGCCAATATAATTTTGATGAGAAGTCATTTGTTGTTGGAGATTGTAAGTGCTCCAATATGCAGACCATGTTGGAAAATAAGTGTAAAAATAATCGACGGCCACTCCAATATTACGAGTTAAGTCATAAGCCGCTCCAACACCAAATCGTCCGCCCACAGAATGCCCCGCGCTGTAAAATCCCTCAGATGAAGGGGTAATTGTCGCATTTTGACTAATTTCAATATCCCTAAATGATAACCCAGTTCGAGCATAGACCAACATATGATTTTCAAATCGCATCCCAGGTAATAAATCCAAGCCCATATAATCTTTAAATGTAAATTGTGTCGTATAAGTATTTAACGTGTTACCAGCGGACACACCAGATGTATTAATATTATCCGTATGACCTGGGAAATACGTATTTGCCTCAATCCCTAAAAAATATTTTTCTACCCAGGTATGACCATATCCTATATAAACATTACCCACCACCTGTCCAGGATTGGCAGAATTAAACGTTGAATTTTTAGTATCATAACTTGTCACTGTTACAGTATCACTATTAAAACTTCCACCGAAACCAACACCTGCATAGAAACTTTCTTTAGGTGTCCAATTATTGGTATCAATTCCACCCATGGTTCCCGCACAAGCAATTGTGGTTAAACTTAAGCTAAACCATATCAATGACAATTTCTTTAATCTCATTTCAAAATTCTCTTTCTTGTATAAGAATTTAATATGACAAAATATAGCTTATATTTCAATCTGTTATTGTGCATACTCGCATGGAGACTTTTCAAATATTTATACTAGTCAAAAATCAATTTTGCAATCTATTACCCCCCTTTAATCCTTGTGAAAATTGACGTCCTCCCCGTCCTGAAGAGACGAGGATTCCTCATATCATGTTAAACATGACAGAAGTGGTTCTTGCTGCTGACTACTTATATAGTTCACTTCACAAGCTAACCCCGTGAGTCCCACGGTTTTTTTAATGCAAAAATCCCAAGCCGCGACTTAAAATGTTTTGTGATGCAACGCTATCAGCATTGGTCTCAAAAAAACATTTAAGACAACGAAATTCTTCCTGAGTCAAACGATTCTTTTTGGCTTGATGCCCGCATATCGGACAAGTTTGGCTTGTATGCATAGGGTCAACATAGACCACCATTCCCCCTCGCCATCCTTGTTTGTACTCAAGCTGCCGAGCAAAAACAAGAATTAATCATCCCTGTTAGTTGTTTTAAGACTAATAATAAATTTGATGAAAAAAAACAATATGGTTATTACCATGAAAAAAAAGAATACAACGAATAGATTATCATACAAAATAATCTCTGAAACACCCCATGGATGAATCCAGGGGCCTTTCGCCGCATTTTGGTAATTTATGGCATAAAAGTATGCCTTTCATACCATCAAAAGTTTGATTTATAGCAAATAGTAACTTAGGATTTTTTTAAGATAGACGAATAAAAAAATACGCATGATTCTCAAAAAAATGTACCTTTTCTAAAGATTCATGCGTATAATTTTTTTAAAGAAACCTATACGAAGGAACGTTATGCTTAGTCAGTTACATGAAATTCAAAATTTAAATAACATCTCTGCTCCATCGATGACGACACTTTTAGAAAACGGACAAATTTTATTTTGTCCCAATGATGGTTTTTTAGTGGAAAATCACGAAAATGAATTGTTGAATGATTGTATATTAGCGCCTAAGAAAAAAAACATCAGTTTTGATTACATCAAAAATGAGATACAAGGCATTCAAAATAGTTTAAAAAAGACACCTGTTAATGATTTAACCATGAATATGATGAAACGGTATGCCGAGTACGCACGCCATCTTGTCGATACCCTATGCCCAAGCTACAGCGAACACTTAATATGGGGTCGTACCAGTTATCGTCCGATGGAAATTAAAAATCGTTCAACATCAAAACGACAAGATGATACAAAACTTCATGTTGATGCTTTTTATGCGACCCCTGTGAATGGTTTAAGAATTCTTCGTGTTTTTTGTAACATTAATCCCCACCAAAAACCTCGTATTTGGAATGTGGGTGAGGATTTTAGTGAAGTTTTAGCAACCTTTGCCAGTCGAATACCCGATTATAATAAAAAATTTGCCAAAATGATGTATCACATGGGACTGACTAAAAAGGTCCGAAGTGCATATGACCATTACATGTTAAATCTTCATGATCTGATGAAATTAGACAATCATTATCAAAATAGCGTTGCCAAAGAAAATATACAATTCCCAAGCCAAAGCACTTGGATGGTCTTTACAGATCAAGTCTCACATGCGGCTTTAAGTGGAAAATTTTTACTGGAGCAAACCTTTTATTTACCTGTCCATGCGATGAAGAATCCAGAGTTATCACCATTAAAACGACTTCAAGCGCAATGGAATAACATACCCATGTAAACAAATTAAACTTCACCCTCCATCACTTGATATAAAGGGTGATGGGCATTTTGTTCATGTACAAGGGCATACCCTACCACTTGTTTTAAGACATCGTTGACATAAATGAGTGGGACTTTGTTTCTTAAAAAAGTTGGTACTTTCCATGCTTGAAATAATTTTTTTAAGCAACGATGGTGTCCTTTCCAATATAGTTGTTCTCCCCCACATCGAAACCGAATCTCAATTTTATCACCCTCATGATATAAAAACCCTTTCTCGGCTTTTTTTGCATGAAGCTTTTGACCGGTTTCAAGACAAATTGCTTTCGGAAATACCCCCCAAACTTGATTTTCATGCTTTTTAAACACATGTTCAATAACATATAAACCTTGTTGATAAACATGAAATTCATTATGTCGCCAACGAATCGTTGGATTTGAATCAGGACGCTCTTGTAGAATCATTTGCTGATAAATTTGGGTTATCACATCATGACCAGGAAGAGGCATATTTTTTTGTTTTAACCATTGCCGAATAATCATGCCGATTTTAAACAAAGGGAATTTTTTTAAAATTCGGCAATCTAAATACTGCGGATTATCCGATAATGATGAATAATCATTTTCAATATCTGACTCGAGACAAGCAAGCGCATCGTGGCAATGGTTTAGCGTTTTTTGCATCGATTTTCGATATTGGGGCCAATACTCTTGAATTTTAGGTAAAACTTCATGACGTAAATAATTACGTGCAAATCTTATATTTTGATTGCTCTCATCTTCAATCCAATCAATTTGATATTGTTTTGCATAAGATTCAATGTCTATGCGTGATGTATTCAATAGTGGGCGGCATATCATCATTCCCATTTGACTTTTCATCATCGACATCACCGCCAAGCCATCCAAGCCGCTACCACGCAACACATTCATCATAAACGTTTCAATTTGATCGTCCAAATGATGCCCCAAAACCAAAACGTCTTTTGATTGAACATACTTCTGATAAACCCCATAACGTAAATTGCGCGCCAATTCCTCAATATTTGATGAAGATTGTATTTTTACTTTCTCATGGACCAAAGGAACTTCAAGGACTTGTGTTTGTTGCATACAAAAACCAAGCCAATCATCTGCATGTGGACTTAAGCCATGATGCACATGAATAGCCCGACATTTGCTTTTCAACTCTGGATATTGGGCAATTTGATGTAATAGAACCATCGAATCCATTCCGCCGCTCAGCCCAACCCAAATGGTCGAGAATGGATAAAGTTCTGAAAGAAGAGGCATCATCTTGTAAACTTATTTCGAAGGATATGCACCCATGGCCATCCATTTTTGATAACGACGTTCCAACAATTCTTTTTTGGGCAAGGCTTGTAAACGACGCAGTTCTCTTTTTAACAAGTCTCTTAAAGATTGGCTCATGCTATCCATATCACGATGCGCACCACCTAAAGGTTCTTTCAATAATTCGTCAACCAACCCATTTTGATAAACTTTATCGGCAGTGACTCCCATTGCTTCTGCAGCATCCGGAGCTTTTGCAGCATCTTTCCATAAAATAGATGCGCAGCCTTCGGGAGAAATAACGGAGTAAATGGAGTATTCAAGCATGACAATATGATCACCAACCCCAATGGCCAATGCACCACCTGAGCCGGCCTCACCTGTCACAATACAAATGATAGGGGTTTTGAGAATTGACATTTCATAAAGATTTCTAGCAATGGCCTCGGATTGATTTCTTTCTTCAGCATCAATACCTGGGTAAGCACCTGCAGTATCAATAAAAGTAATCACCGGTATACCAAATTTCTCTGCCATTTTCATTAATCGTAATGCACGCCGATATTCTTCAGGACGAGCCATACCAAAATTTCGATAAACTTTTTCAGACGTCTTTTTTCCTTTCTGATGTCCAATCACCATCACCGGTTGCCCTTCAAATCTAGCAAGGCCTGCAATAATCGCAGGCGCTGCAGAGCAAGCTCTATCACCATGTAATTCATCAAAATCAGTAAACAAATGTTCAATATAATCTGATGTCTGTGGACGAAGCGGATGTCTTGCCATTTGGGTCATTTGCCAAGGACCTAAATTTGCAAAAATCGATTTCATAGACTCAACTGATTTTCGCTCTAAATTATGAATTTCTTCAGATAAATTCATATCATGACCATCACTGACCATTCGTAATGCTTCAATTTTTTGTCTTAACTCTTCAACGGGCTGCTCAAAATCCAAAAATTGGCGACTCATAATGCTTCAACTTTCAAAAAATATGAAAAAGATATTATACTACACCAATCATGCCAGCACCAAGATAATCATGCATCCCTTTTTACCCATTCATTCCTACACCCTCACCGATGATATCGTTCATGTGTGGTGTGTACGCTTACCTGTCGATATTGAACCGCCTCGCTTTGAAAAACTACAGCAACTCAAATTAAAAAGACGAGAGATTTTATATGATATTTTGAAAAAATATTTATCAATTGAGCCCATCATTGCAGAGACGGCTTCAGGAAAACCTTTCGTTGAGAACCATCCTCTAGAATTTAATATGACCCACAGCGGTCAATTACTCATGATAGCTCTCCATGCATCACAATCTATTGGGATAGATCTTGAACAATTAAAACAACGCGACTTTATCCAATTTGGGACTCGTTTTTGGGGAGCGGCATTTGTTCAACAACATTTACATCATCAACATCCCTCTTTATTAGCACTTACTTTTTTTCAAGCCTGGACTCAAACAGAAGCTTGGGTCAAACATAAAGGGCAAACCATCTTTAAATTTGAAGACTTTAACCCAATCCCTCAACAAGTGGTTATGCATCAAAACCAAAAACTAGTCAATTTTATTCCTCAAATTGGTTATATGGCCTGTATCTGTATGCCTAAGGCCGTTCAAAATATTCATTTTCAATATCAGGATATATCGATAACATGATTCGCCTAAATCAACTTTCCCAAGAAAAAATTGAAATTTATAATGACAAATGCCCAGATGGACTTATTCAACCAGAATATCTCAAAAAACATTTGCCAAACATCAAAATAGAAGATTTTATTGAAATTCAATCAACCAACACTTATCTTAAACAACATCCCAAACGACCAATCCCCTGTTTATGTTATAGTGAACACCAAACACAAGGCAAGGGTCGTTTAGGACGAGAATGGCATGCCCCCTTTGGATTAAATCTCAACTTTTCACTTTCCTGGCGGTTTCATTTTTCCATCCAGCATCTTCAGGGGCTTAGTTTATGCATCGGTTTAGCTGTAGCAAAAGCTATCGAAACATACTGCAATATTCATCAACTACAAGTCAAATGGCCCAATGATATTATTATTGATAATCAAAAGCTTGCAGGTATATTAATAGAAATCATTCAAACCAATCAGACGGGAACGGATGTCATTTTAGGTATTGGAATAAATGTCAATGGATTACCCCATGACATGCATTTGACCGATCGCGAATGGACATCGCTTTCACAGGTTTTAGGTTCCTACGTTAAACGCCAGGACTTGCTCATTTCAATTGTAAAAACGCTTGAAAAATATCTCATTCAATTTGAATCCCAAGGTTTTTCATCATTCATGCAAGAATGGCAATTAAAAGATGCGTTAATTGGAAAAACCGTCACGATAAAAAATCACCATGAGTATTTAATTGGAAAGGCAAAAGGTGTGAATGCACAAGGAAATTTAATCCTTCAGGAGGGTTCACATACGAGGTTGATAGATGTTGGAGATGCTACAGTAAGCATTTAGTTGTTCTTTTAGCGCTCACCAAAAGAACAACTGAGACCATCATTCATCTGAAGATACTTCTGGTTCATCTTTTTCATTTTGAATACGCAAATAAATTTCTTCACGATGTACAGATACATCTTTAGGCGCATTAATACCTAAACGAACTTGATTACCTTTAATGCCTAACACAGTAATGTTAACGTCATCACCAATGATTAAAGCTTCTCCAATTCTTCGAGTTAAAATAAGCATTACAAATTCTCCCTAAAACTTGCTATTTAAATAAACAACAAATACAACGTTATAAAACTTTGTTTTATCAGACATTCATATTCGATATATTATTTTACCAAATGAAAATTAACAGAATCTTAAGAAACCGCTTCATTCTATACAAAATTTAAGATTTTTTATTTGTAAGTACAAATACAACTAGAAAACTGTTTATTCAAGCGGGCGTCCTGCCTTAACAAACAATGTCATTATAACCAAAGGAATATATGCTAGCAACATTCCAGCAAATCCTGGAATCCACCCAACGGTGACCGCTATGGCCCAGGGCATCAACCAAAAGACATTAATACCTAATACTGACAACGTAACTGCGGTATGGCTTTTATTAAATGTCCGCCAAAAAATTTGAAACGCGTGCGTGTGATGGGCTTGGAAAATAGGTTGTCGATACCACATGCGAACCAAAAGAGTCATGGTTGCATCAACAACAAAATAACCCAACAAAATCATGCCACACCAAAACCATCGAGGTTTAATCATTGAAGATTCGATCAAAAGTAATCCAAACATAAAGCCAAGAAAATGGCTCCCCACATCACCTAAGAATATTTTAGCTTTTGGAAAATTCCACCATAAAAAACCAGCCACTGAACAGGCTAAAATTGCCCACATTGAGCTCCATTGATATGCATGTTCAATGGATGTTAAAACACTCATAAACAAACAAATGCTTATCGCTTCCACGCCTGCAAGACCATTGACCCCATCCATAAAATTATAAAGGTTTATACACCACACCAAAAATATTAGCGCTATCGCATGCATCATCAAAGAAGGGACCACGTATCCAAAAGCGGCAAATTCAATTTGGATTCCACCCATTAATTTGATACTAATTGCAGCACAAATGAATTGAACAATCAAACGAAATGATGCTGATAAAGATGCAACATCGTCCCAAAAACCCATTAAAGCAATGATTAAAGATGGTAATAAAGGCAACCAAATGTTTTGAGATAAATTTGACAAAATAATCGACGTGATCATCCAGGACCAAAAAACCAAAACAATTGATAATCCTCCCCCTCTCGGGGTCACGGCCATATGAGAACGTCTATCGCCAGGTAGGTCAACAAATCCAAAGCGCCAAGCTAATTTGCAAACATAACCGGTTAGAACTGCCCCAATTAAAAAAACACTTACACATGAAATCCATTGCATACAACAACTCTTGAATGATTTTTTAAGTTCTAGTATTAATCCTCAATGCTAATACGATTTATTCTGCAAAACAAGTTTAAGAAATAAATTAAATTTCTCTCGCTTATTGGCACAAATTCCATATATACTTTTTTGAAAAAATAATAACGAATAAAAAAATTATGAATTCAACAGCAATTTGTTACGATGACATTGCAAAACGTTATAACTTGGCTGATAAATATGGTTCTATTTCGAAAAGTCACGACATCGCCATACAACAAATTTTAAAAAACCACATTCAACAAGACAAAGATATCTTGCGAATCTTAGATTTAGGCGTTGGTGATGGGAAATTTCTACAAAAACTAAAAATGCATTTTCCAAATGCAGAAATGTACGGTTTTGATGTATCAAAGGAAATGTTAAAAATTGCACAAGAACACCTTGATTTTCATGCCATTCATTCGAGTGCAGCAAATGCAGATCGATGTTTACCTTTACATTTACAAGATTTAGTTCTCGCTCACTTTATCAACGCCTACGTGCCCATGAATAAACTTTTTCAACAAGCACAATGGATGTCGAAAGCGAATGGTTATTTTTCTTTTATTACCTCAACTTATGAATCATTTCAACAATCTCAAGCTCAATTGGCAAATTATGTCGCCAGTGACTCTATCCTAGGCAATATCGTTGGCCATTATTATAAGAGCGTCGTTGCGAAAACCACCGTCGCTTCAGGTAAAGAAGAAATCGTACAACAAATGCATCATTTTGGATTTAAAATTATTGAAGAACATCGCATTATCATTCCCATCGAATTTAAAGACATCCATGATATGGCAGAATTCGGTATTGATGGTACTTGGTTTTTAAATTCAATTGCACACTCTCCAATACCCAAACAATTTTTTCTTGAACGATTAAAGCGATTCTTTAACAAAATATTTACATTTCCGTATCAAGATGAACATATTATTGACATAGTGCTCGCAAAGAAGTAATCTAAAGTTGTTATTATAGGGGTTTATTTATGCAAACATACAAAAAATATTTATGTGTTATCTGTGGATTTATATATGATGAAGCTGAAGGTTGGCCAGAAGATGGTATACCTGCAGGGACATTATGGGCGGATGTTCCTGAAAACTGGTTCTGTCCAGACTGTGGTGCAGTAAAAGCCGATTTTGAAATGATTGAAGTCGCCTAAGGCTTAACCACCACTAAGATAACAATCACAACCAAAAGTAATGTTGGAATTTCGTTAAAAAAACGATAAAACTGACTTGAATAACAATTCTTATCTGCGGCAAATTTTTTCAAGAGAATGCCGCAGGCAATGTGGTAAATCCAAACAAATCCAACAGCAATCATCTTCCCTAAAAACCACCATTGATGTAAATAATAACCTGGCGCAAAATAAACCATGCCAATGCCCATTAAGGTTGTTAAAATTGCAGCTGGATACATTATGGCATAAAACAATCGCCATTCCATAACCTTAAATCGCTCTAAACTTATCGTGTCAACCGTTGATGCATGATAAACATATAAGCGAGGTAAATAAAACAATCCTGCAAACCATGCGACCATGGCAACAATATGAAATGCTTTCAACCACAACATTACCCTCTCCCGCTACGTCTTCGACGATAAATAATATTTAAACCCTCAACACTAAATGAAAAAAACATTGAAAAATACAGATAGCCACGAGAGATATGAAATTCAAATCCATCCCCAATTAAAAATGTTCCCAACATGACAAGGAAGGCTAATGCCATCATTTTAATCGAAGGATGTTGATGGATAAAATCTGATATCAACTCACTGGCAAACAACATAATCAAAATAGCAAAGACAATTGCGCATGCCATCACATAAAAATGATTCGATAATCCAACAGCGGTAAGCACACTATCTAATGAAAAAATTAAATCCATGATCATGATTTGAAAAATACTATAAACCATCATTTTTTTTGATATCTTATTCACATGGATAGGATTCAAATCATTGGGTTTACGCTCCAAAAACTCGAGCTCTCCCGCAATTTCTTGTAAAGATTTGTAAATCAAGAAAAAACCACCACAAATAAAAAAAATACCACTTGCTGACAAGGGATAATTAAAAATAACAAAAAGTGGTTCGGAAAGTTGAGTAATATATAATGCAGAAGATAGTAAAA
>DDPL01000019.1 GCA_002342175.1 Legionellales bacterium UBA2469
GAACTTGCATTTAAATTCTCGCCCAACTGATTAGATTGGTTTCTAGGTTTTCTTAGTTTTTTTGTATCTTCTGGTTGACCGCCCCCTCCTTGAGTATTAGCACTATCCAGGAGTTCTACAGTTGGATTATTCCCTACTGAAGTAGGAATTCTACTATTTTTTCCTAAAAGTTTATCTGCCACTTTATTAACCAACATTGCAGTACTAACAGCACTTTTTAAATCTATTCCGTCTGCAATTGTTGCAACATCATCTGTACCATTCCATTTTTTAAGGTTATTACGTAATTTACTTAACTCTGCAGTTACAAGATCTAATTGAACTGAAGGTTTATTAATCATTTCATCCATTTTTTCATTGAGAAAACTCTTGACTTCTTGCGCTTCATCTAAATTTTTTCTATAACCCGTAAGAACATATATCCTACATTTATTTAAATATTGTTCTTCTAAATTCCCCTCATTCACTTTATCATAATTATCTAAATTAATTGTAATATCTTTGGATGTTGAAGACCCATTCAAAAGATGCATGCTTCCAAGCGCGCTGCACGAAAATGATGTTTTTAAAGTTGCTGTTAAAACATTATCATTTTCTTGAACATTAGCCTTTATCTTATTTAATAGTTCAATTACATCTCTTTTAAAATCTTCTTTATTCGAATATTTCATGACCCTCTCCTATAATAGGTGATATGTTCAGGTTTTGGTAACCTTATTCTGCATAAATAAAATATTTAATAAATCTTCTTACATAAGCAATTTGGGTTAAATGAACTTAAACTTGCTCATATTATTCTATTTATGTTTTTATCATTTAATTATTAATATTATAGTTTATTTTTCGAACATTATTTATGATTCGTTTTTTAAGACCGGTTCTTTAAATGAATTAACAATTTCAATTGCTTTATCTAAGTGTTGGGGCAAAGAATCCCTCGAAAAAATTGAGCCTATAAAACTTCGAGGTTTTACATTCTTATCTTTAAAATCAGATAATAAAATTGAAATAGAGTCGAGATTTTCTGTGTTTCGAATGTCGTTTATTAAATTTCTAATGGGATGTTCTGGGTGCGAGAGTGAATATTCTAATAAAGGAATACAAGATTTCAATTGTTGGGAATATAACTCATTAAATTCTCTATGCATAACCTTTACAGGTTTATTTTCAAGTGTTGCCAACGTCATAAAAGAGGGTAAATTCAAACATTCATCTACTTTTTGAATGAGTAAACCGCCCTTCTTTGACTCAATGGCGTCCCTAAATAAAGTTAATTGGTTTTGAATTTCATCTAATGAGCCAGCATTAATAATTTCCTTTTTATAACTTTCTTTCAATCCATGTTTAAAAATTCTACGTTCATCAGTTGGTGGTTTATTAAATTGATCAAGCAAATACAGACAATGAACTTTTGTTTCAAATAAGACTTCATCTGATAAAACACTTATGGTCATGATTGTCCCCATTAATCATATATCTCAATTATAGATCATATTGTAAATAATTTTATTAAATAGACGAATTTATAAAAAAAAGAATGATTTAAAGCCATTTTTTTTAGCTGATAAAATCATTGCACGGTAATTAAATCTCGTCTAAGATGAAATTTTATTCATTATCATAAACAAGGGCTCACATGTTCCATGATCTTTTTGGTAAACAACCGATAATCGTTTCACTCGATATTGATGCTTATGTCGAAAAGAAAATTGAACTGCTTGTGAATGCAGGCATTACCAATATTGAGTTACTCTCTTGTTCTTCAAATTTAATGACACGTTTACGTCATCGATTACCCAATATACAAATTGGGCTTGGTAATATTTTAACTGTTGATCAACTGGAACTTGGTTACCAATTAAAATTTGATTTCATGAGCAGCCCAGGTTTTATGCCATCACTGGTCAAAACGGCAAATGTATACCAAATGAAATACCTTCCTGGTGTAGCCAATATTTCAGAAGCTATGCAAGCAATGGAATTGGGCTGTCATGATGTACGCTTGAGTCCAAGTGATCTTAAAGCCTGTCAAACCATCTGCCAATACTGCCCATCACTCAAAATTTACCCTATGGATGTCGACTGGTCGCTTATTGAACAATACTTAGACCTCCCTTCTGTAGCTGCAGTTGGTTTAACAAATCCCGATGATATTCAAATGATACAAATCCGTGAAAGCATTCAACTCTAATTCTTTTTTAGGCGACTTTATGAAATCATTAAAGCTTCTACCCTTAATATGTTTTGCATTAACATCACACGCAGCTCAATCATGGAATGATTGGCTTATTCAAGTAAAACAAGAGGCACGTGAACAAGGGATTCGTCAAAACACTATTGATGAAGCATTTGCAAATGTACATGAACCTAGCAAAACAGTAAAAGGTCTTGCAAAATCTCAACCTGAACATCGTTTAAGCTATACCAAGTATCGTTCATCACGTGTTGATAATTACCGCGTCATTATTGGACGCAAACGCTATCATGAAAACAAAGACTGGCTTGATAAAATCGGCAAAAGCTATGGTGTAGACCCTTGCTTTATGGTGTCTTTTTGGGGCATGGAAACCAGTTATGGCAGTTACATGGGTAATTTCCCTGTGATTCAAGCGCTTTCAACGTTAGCTTATGATTCCAATCGCAAAGATTTTTTTAGGAAAGAATTATTTCTTGCACTAAAAATTTTAAATGATGGTCACGTTTCATTATCGCAATTTAAAGGTGAATGGGCTGGTGCTTCGGGACACCCTCAATTTTTACCATCCAGTTGGGTTCAATATGCTGTCGATTATGATGGCGATGGAAGAAAAGATATTTGGTCATCTAAAAAAGACGCTTTGGCTTCAATTGCAAATTACATGAAACAAAATGGATGGCAAGAAGGACAACCATGGGCCGTATTTGTGAGGTTGCCGGCAAACTTCAACGCAAACTTAGAGGGTAAAGAGACCATTAAATCTGTGAAAGAATGGGATGCAATGGGTATTCGTACGACCAAAGGCGAACATTTACCTTATCAAAATTTAAACGCCAGCATTATACAACCATATGGTGGACCAGTATTTTTAGCCTATCCAAATTATAAGATGATTTTAAAATACAATAACTCCATTTACTATGCAGGTTCCATTGGTTTTCTTGCTGATAAAATTTGTCAACGTCCTTCTGAAACTGATCTAAATGGATAAAATCAAAAGTTTAACACCTTTTGTTAATGCAGTTGCCTGTCAAAAGGCGACAGAGCATCCCTTTAGTGGCCGATTTTTAAAACCTGAGCCTGTAGGAACTTTTCTTTGTCGACGCTGTGGTATTCCCTTGTGGGAATCATCTCATCAATTTCCCTCTCATTGTGGTTGGCCGAGCTTTGATGACCGAAATCCAAATGCAATTCTTGAGGTTCCTGATAGCGACGGTATGCGCACAGAGATTATTTGCGCGCGATGTCAATCACACTTAGGACATGTGTTTCGGGGAGAAGGTTTTACAAAAAAAAATCAGCGTGACTGCGTGAACAGTGTAATGTTAGATTTTATCCCTTTTGTTCATATCCAGGATACGCAAGAAATCATTCTTGCTGGCGGTTGTTTCTGGGGAGTTGAATATTGGTTTAAAAAACAGCCTGGTGTCCTTCTCACTGAATGTGGCTATATTGGGGGGCATGTCGATAATCCGGATTACGATACCATTTGTCAAGGTAACACAGGGCATTATGAAGCAGTTCGCATTATATTTAATCCCGCTCAAATTGATACAAAAACCCTTTATAAGCTATTTTTTGAAATTCACAATCCGGCACAACACTTCGGACAAGGGCCTGACATTGGTCATCAGTATCAAAGTGCCATCTTTTGTTTCAATGAAGAACAAACACATCTTGCACAAGAACTCATTCTTGAATTAAAGAAGAATGACATTATCGCTACTACGAAAATTTTATCGATGCAGACTTTTTGGCCGGCGGAATCTTATCACCAAGACTATTATACAAAACATCAAAAAGCCCCATACTGCCATATTTATACTAAGCGATTTTAGTTTTTTTTGGCATCCCATAAATTGCATGTGTATGTTTGGTCATATAAGCCCAATATCGATCACCATAAGACCAATGCCAATATTCATTCGGATAATTTGCAAATCCGACGCGTTCAAGTACGTCAGACATCATATCGCGATGGGCTTGTGCTTGGGAGGATATCACTTGAGATTGGGTTAATGACAAAACGCCTGTGATATCATCCATCCAATCTTTGGGATGCATGCCCATATCCAAAGGGTTTCCCTCTCTATCAACCAAATATACATCAATCGCGCCTCCTGTTGCATGAGGAGGAATATTAATACAACCATCTAAATGGGTAATGGGTGAAACAAGTCTGATGGCTTGCAAATAAAGTTCTTCATGAGAATATGATGGGTATTGCACTTTAACCCGTCGATAACGCTCATCAAACAATATTTTTTGTAGTTCAAGACTACGGTAGGCTTCATATAAGCAAAATTGAATCTCCTCTGGCAATAAAGACTGCGCTTCTAAAAGGCGTTCATATACAGACTTTCGCATGAATGTGTAATCTTGATTATCATCAATTTCAGGGGATGGTCCAATTAGAATGCCGCCTAATTGACGAGCATCGACAAAAGGCTCTTGATTTTCTAAAATTGGAATATTTGAAATCACCTCATCAGCGATGAGTGGATGTGACATGTGCATGCTGTTTTTCCCTAAAATGCATATTAAAAAAATCATGCAATCGGAATTCTAGCTCACGTTGTTGCATGGCCTTTACACTGTATTTAACGAAATCATCGCATTGAGAGGAATTTAAATCTTGGCAAGCGGAAACGGTTTTGTGCGATTGCGGATCTTCCCATATAGATGGACCTGGCAGCAAACTATAAGTCAAACCGTTGCGATTAATGTCCATGAGAGTTTGAAGGCTCAAGTGTTGTTCATAAAACGCGCGCGCGTATTCATGGGAGAGATTATTTCGAGAAACGCCCGGATCGTCTGAGGATAAAACGACGGGCACTTGATGCGCGAGATAGGTATTTAACGGATGTTTATCCCCAACAATGCCTAAAACATCTGCATTACTGGTCAAATTAATTTCAACCGCTATACCTTGTTTTTTCATTTTTTCCATTAAGGATTCGTAATTTTTTTCATGGACAATACTTACACCATGGCCAATTCTTAAGGGCTGCGCGATATTTATTGCACTGGAAACATGTCCAAAATTATCTTCACGTTTTGCAAAATCATCTGGAATTTCACCGGCATGTAAAACCACTGGCACATTTGGATATAAGGACTGTAAATGATGCATCCATTCCATTTGCGCAATATAATCTTGGTGTGAATATTGGCCATACTCTGGCATGATCATATTTACAGCAGCCACATGAGGGCTTTGAATGGTTATTTCAAATGCATATTGTGCGTCTCGTTTAAATTGTTCAATGGGTTGTTCACGACTGATTTCAATTATCCAATTGAATATTACGTGTTGACCTTGATGATCAGCCTGCCGATAGGAGGCCAAATATAGGTTCTCAAAATATTGGATATTATGTTGAATGAAGTGCTGGGCAGATAAACTGTTTGGAATATCATTTAGATTAATAGCAGGTCTTTCCCCAGACATGCTCACCATTAATTCAAGATACTGAATATGTTGTGTGGCAGCTTCATTTAAAATCTTTGCAACGATTTCAGAACGATGGTTCTTGGTCAACATTCTAAACTTTGAGAAAGTATTGAAAAAATGTTTTTTGCCATCTTCATGCGAGCTGGGTTTAAAATCCTGCATTGACCAGGCGTTTAAAAGGTTTTGATAACCATTGTTTTTGGCCAAATAGCCTGCAATGGAATGATGATAGTCACATTCTCTTGAAATGATATCATGATGTAAACCGATGCAATAGTCGTTTTGACTGGCAATCTGAATTAAATCTTCTGTCTTAACAGCCCCGCTGACATGCAAATGCAAATCAGAGCCTTTTGGTATCTGTTGCATCAATGCGTAAAGAGCTTTTGGATTATCTGCCATTTGATTGATTTGCGATTGATATTGGCGAACATCGATAGGTTGCTGAGCCATCACTTTTAAACAACAAAAAAAACCAATACATATTCTTAGCAACATCATGACGGAATCCTAGGAATTAGAGTTTTTGGGTTCTTTAATCAGCAGTAATAAAAATGCACCCACGCATATTGAGCAATCTGCAAAATTAAATACAGGCCAGTGATGATATCCAACATAGACATCAATGAAATCAATGACTGCGCCATAATAGATCCTAT